>WVZE01000043.1 GCA_011772645.1 Candidatus Aenigmatarchaeota archaeon
GGATTACGATACAAGTTTCTTAATATTCGAAGAAATTATGGAGGTTGAACGAATATGGACATCGGATTTGAAGGGTTTGAGACCACAGACTTTGATGCAGAAATAGAGGATGTCGAGGTCAAGAGAACCCGCAAATTCACACGCATATGGAACTGGAGTCCTGGAGGAAGCACCACATTCCATATAATTTACAAGGATATAGTTTATTTTCCCTCGATGGATAGTTATTTTTATGCAGTTAACCTGAAAACCAGGAAACTGTTGTGGAAATACAGGTCAAATGGACCTAACGGAAGCCCACCCTCAAATATCTACAAGAACATGGTGTGCTTTTCCTGCTTCCAGGGAAACATCTATTGTCTTGACATAAGGAACGGAAAGGAGGTATGGAGGTTCAACACAGGAGACAAGCTCTACAGCCGGCCTGAGATATGTGATGACGTGGTCTACTTCGGTTCCAAAACCGGTTATCTGTACGCGCTCAATGTTTTTGATGGTTCTTTACTGTGGAGATTCAAGACCGGAGGGGAGATAGCTTCAGGTCCCTGCGTTTACAAGGAGAAGGTCATGGTGGGGGGGTTTGACGGATATTTTTACTGCCTGGACAGGAAGGAAGGCAAAGAGTTATGGAGGTTCAAAACAGGAGGGGAGATATTAATGGACTTCCCCGCGACCGTTCACAACGGCGTTATTTACGTGACCTCACACGACAGCTACCTTTATGCCATTGACGTGGAAACAGGTAAAGAAATCTGGAGATTCAAAACAGGCAAATTCGGAAACAACACCTCTGCTGTTGTTATGGGAAATTCCCTGGTAACGGGTTCCAGGGACGGTTATGTTTACCGCCTGACCATGGAAGGCAAAGAAATATGGAGGTTCAGGGCCAAGGAAATGCTGATAGGAATAAGCATTGTCAACAACCGGATATACTTCGGTTCTGAGGATGGGAATCTTTACTGCTTGGACAGTGAAGGAAAGGAAATCTGGAGACACCACTTCGGCAAGGGAGGTTCATATGACGCTCCTTCCATGTACAACGGCATGCTGATAGCGTGCTCCATGGACTGCTACATGCACGTCTTAGATCCTGATACAGGGGAGGATATATGGAGGTTCGCGACAAGCACGAAAACGCCTTCAGTGGGTCCCCCACCGCACGAGCAGTTTGAGATTATCGTCAAGAAGGAGAGCTCGGGAGAAGAGGTAGTTTCACAGGAAAAGTACAAGTCAAAAGACACAGAGGAAATAAATCTTTCTGATTATCACATAACGAGCGAGTATTCGAGTGAGAGCGAGTACAAACAAAAATCAGATTATGATGCATCCTT
>WVZE01000003.1:0-25249 GCA_011772645.1 Candidatus Aenigmatarchaeota archaeon
CCACCTTCCTCTTCGTGCATAATGAAAATATATAAATATTAGTATTAATATCGGTTTGCCGGAAAAGTCCAAAAATGCCCCACCGAAAGCTTTATAAAGCTTAATTTCAATTAATTATCACTTGGAAATAGTAAAACAATATAAAATGGGTGTCTGAAACGAATCCTATATATTTGATCAATAACTTGGAGGAGATTGAAACAAGGTTAATGATATGGTTAATGCAGGAGAAGAATTGAGGTGTTAAAATGTTCGACGGCAAAGTATATGCGGACGAGGGGAAATTGGAAAAACTTGATCCTGTTGAGCGTTTAAACTACTTAAGGGGAGAGTTCGGAAGGCTGATTACTAATTATTTCGCGAAGATAGATGAACTCGGGAGGAGTCACTGCATAACCAAAATACTTAACCTCGATGAGATAAAGATTGAGGAATCAGGTGATAAAAGAGATGAGGACTTCGGGAGAGCCGATAAAGAATACATAAACGAAATAAAAAGGGTCCGGGAACTCATTGATGAGATCCATGCGCAAAGCGGGGTGTCAAAATGAAAGGATTGATTCCTAATGTTCGGTTAATGATCTTTGTTTTGTCAATCGTTATGCTCGCCTTTGCGGTGAACGTTGAAGCGAGCTCTTATCCTGTTATTGATGATATCTCGATCTACCCTCCAAACCCGGACAATTATGATGATCTTACGTGCGAAGTGAGGGTATCGGATTCCGATGGGAATCTCGATTACGCAAGATTCGAATGGCACGTTAACGGGATTCTGGAAAGGCAGACCAACAGGCTGGTTTACGGATCTAGCGACACGGCAGAGGATATCCTGAGTTCCTGGTTTACAGAGCCGGGAGATTACGTTGTTTGCAAAGTTTGGGTTTACGACTTTGATGATTACTACGATTACGAGACTCATGCTGTCCACGTGGGGGAACAGAACCAAAACGAACCGCCTTCTTCTTCCTACGTGGAGATCACCCCAAGACACCCCAACCCTCAGCAAGATTTGACGTGTTCTGTCCTCGCGACGGACGCGGATGATAATCTTGATTATGTTAGGTTCAAGTGGTACGTCAACCTGCACGAGGTAAGGACGAGCCAGAAGAACCTCTACGGATCGAGCGATACCGCTGTTGACCTCCTTCCGTCCAGCTACACGAGCGCTGGAGACAGTGTTACCTGCAGGGTTTTGGTGGTGGACACGCTGGGAGCGAGCGATTCGGAAACCTCTCTTCCTGTTTACATCGAGGACGATTACCCGGATGAGAACATAAGGCCCATAGCGATTCTCACCACGGACACCACCCATGTGGAAACGGGCGAGTACGTTCGCTTTTCAGGCCTGAGTTCCTACGATCCGGACGGTTACGTGATTCAATACTATTTTGATTTCGGGGACGGTTCCCATTCGCCCTGGCTTCCGAGATCGAGTCCCTACACCTACCATTCCTACTCCGAAGAAGGTGTTTACTACGCGAGGCTTAAGGTGAAGGACAACGAGTATCTGGAATCGGAATGGAGTGGAGAGATCGCAATACACGTGGAGGATAATGGTTATTATGATCGTTATCCTGAGGTTGAGCGCGTAAGGATCGAGCCCGCATACCCGGACGAATACGATGATCTCACCTGCGAGGCAAGGGTTTCGGATGATGACGGGGATCTGGATTACGTCAAGTTCGAGTGGTACGTTAACGGATACCTGGAGGAAAGCAGGACAGAGAATGTTTACGGACACTCGGATGAAGCGGAGGACGTTCTTGATGAGTATTATTTTGATGAGAACGACAGGGTTCGCTGTAAGGTCACTGTATACGATGAGAGGGATCGAAGTGATAGTGATTACGATATTGTTACGATAGGAAGGGACGGATACGGGGACGACGATCCTGTGATAAGGAGCATAGAGATAGAGCCGGAATACCCGGACGTGTTTGATGATGTTACGTGCGAGGTCCGCGTGGAGGACGATGACGGCGATCTTGATTACGTCCGCTTCCAGTGGTTCGTTGAAGGGGAAGAGGTAAGGGACGTCAGGAAGGATGTTTACGGTTATAATGATTATGTTTCGCACGAGCTCGAAACCAGGTTCTTCGATTACAAGGACTGGGTGAAGTGCAAGGCAACCGTGTATGACGAGGAGGATAACAGCAACACGGAATTCGCTCTCGCAAGGGTGGGGATTTACCCTTACCCGGACGGCGGATGCGATCACACGATCGAATACTTTGACGTTTCATCCTTTGTCCTCGAGGGAAACAGCGCCTGGGTCGAGGTCCGCGTCAAGAATACCGGGGACAGGTCAAGCAACCTCAAGCTGGAGCTTTACGAGGACGGTTCCCTGGAGGAAACGGACTCTGTTTACCTCCGTGCCGGAAAGGAGGTAACGAGAAAGATCGAGTTCGAGCTTCCCCTGGGAACGCACAGGGTAGAGCTTAAAACCAGGCTGGAATGCGGATCATCCTCGAGCAGATACGCTGACATTGTTGTGTTCAAATCCGGAGATTCCGTTATCACCCCGCCCGATGACGAGGATGAGGAACCATCCGGAATAACAGAAACTTTTGTTTCCATAACCCCGACCAAGCTGGACATCGAGATCTACACGGGGAAGACCATAGAGATCCTGATAGAGAGCCCGGATGAGCAGACGTTCGAGATAGAGGTCCTCGACCTTCCGAGCAACTGGGTGAACCACCCGAAGGAAGTCAGAGTGGACGGAAGGGAAAGGGTTTACGCCTATGTCGTTCCCAAAGAACTGGGCGAATACACTTTCAGGGTGAAGGTCAGTTTTAATGGCGAGAGTTTCGCGGAAACCATAGAGCTATATGTCGCACCTCAGGGCGAGCTTTCCGGAGACGGGCTTGACGGTCTCACGGGATTCATAGCTGCAGGCGGAAACTGGATAGTGGGACTGATCGTGCTTATAATAATTGTTGCGGTTATTCTTATCTACTTCGGATACAAGAGGTTCAGGAAGAAGCGTTACGAGGAACACATCTACGGGGAAAGGGAAACCCCAAAACCTCCGGAATTCCGTCCCTACGAGCCTCCAAGCGGAATGATGAAAGGAAGCGTGGGGAGCGTGAGCAGGCCGGAAACCAGGCAGCCGGAGGAAAGAACTGTTGACATAAACAGGCTGATCCCCGCGAAGATAAACAGGTATTCCGATCTGAGCTATTTCCCGAAACAGGGAAATGACTTCCCGGAAAGGCAGACAAGGGGAAGGATTTTTAAGTAAGAACGCGGACAAACCCTGCAATGTGATAAAATGGAAAAATTATGTTTTGTGTTATACACAAAAGGACCAAAAGCTGAATACGGATTAAAGGATAGACATGATTTGGGCAAGTATTAGCTTGGTCAATTAATAAACGGGGTAAGGGAAGCGATAGAATCCGGCACACCCTGGGAAGAACTGTTTCTGGAGATAAAATAGAGGGATTTCCAGTAAAAAAATTATTTTTTGCGAATTCGGGGTTTAATTCTTGGATAACAATAGGTATAAAAAATTAATCATCAATAAATTATACAAGAACCGATCGGTGGGTGCATGTTTAGGGAAATTTTACTCTTGATTGCGGTCTTTGTTTTAGTCGTGCCTGGAGTTCACGCCGCTTCGGACATGTACATGGTTCTGGGGTCGGAGGAGATTTCCGGATGTCCCTGCGGGGCTCTTGAAAACACGGTTTCGGTTACTAACACCGGGGATCAGACCGATACGTTCACTTTTTCGCTCGATCTCCCCAGCGAATGGTCGGGGTTCATACCTCCCGAGAAAACCCTGGGAGTGGGGGAGAGCAAGGATATGAACTTCTACGTGACGCCTCCCTGCTTCATCCAGGCAGGAACGTACACTGTAAGGGTGGTGGCGGAATCCTCGGACGGGAGGGAATTCTCGAGTGATCTGAGCGTTGAGGTTCTCACATGCCACTTCGTGAAGATCGAGGCAGATGAGCTAAAAACAACCTGCAAGGGATTTCCCGTGGATTACGAGATAAAGGTCTCGAATCTGGGGAAGGTTTCGGAAACCTTTGACATCAGCATGGTGACTTCCTGGGGCGATGAATTACTGAAAACCACCCTGGACATGGCTTCCCAAGGAATCGAGACTTTTGATATCTCTGTTCTGCCTCCTGAGGCCGGAACGCATTTCTTGACGATCTCTGCCAAATCACAGGATTCGTACGCGGAGGATGAGATGAAGCTCCAGCTTGAGGCGGAGAACTGTTATGATTTCTCTCTTGACCTGCAGCCAAAGGAGGGCTTCGCTTGCCTGGGAGGCTCTGGGAAATACGTCCTCCTGATAAACAACGCGGGAACGAAGGAGGACGAATACGCGATATACGGTCCCGAATGGGTTGTCTTCAGCCAGGATTCTATAAAGATCCCTCCCAATGATGAAAGGAGTCTCGGGCTCTTCGCATACCCCGAAATAGAGGGGAAGAACACCTTTGAGGTGGAGGTGGTCTCCTCAGAATTCCCCGAAGTCAGGGAGACCGTGTCCGGGGTAACGAACACGATCGAATGCAAGGACGTCGCCGTGATAGTCTCTCCCTCGGAAGGGGAGGTGTGCCACGGCCTGACAAAGGAATACGAGGTCACCGTTAAGAATACGGGGATGGTAACGGAGTCCTTTGACCTGCGCACTGACCTGGGGACGCTCGAGGCGAATAAAGTTTCTCTTGAGGCAGGAGAGGTCGGCAAGGTCAAGCTCACAGTGGATTCAACAGGTCTTGAGATCGGAACGAATCACATAACGGTCACCGCGAGCAGCGGGGACGTTTCCGACCAGAATGTGGTGAGCCTGGTGGTTGAGGACTGCTACACGCTTGAATTCGAGGTCGCCCCGAAGGAAAGGGAGGTCTGCACGGGAGATGAGGTGGAATACACGATAGACATTGAAAACACAGGGAAGTTCCTGGTGGAATACACCCTGAAGGTGGACGATGAGCTGATAGGCGTTCTCTTCCTGACCCCTGACGAATCGAAAACAGTGAAAACCAAGCTCATGGTAACATACCCCGGGGAGGAATCCCACACCCTCATGTTCAAGGCGGTCTCCGAGATGAAGACCTTCGAGACCACGAGCGAGATGATCATAAAATCAAGGGAGGAGTGTTACTCCCTCGAGCTCTCGAGCGAGGAGATCGACAAGATTAAAATGGTAGAGATAGGAATCGGGGTTTCGGTTCCTATGAAAATAAAGAATTCAGGAGAAAGAGGAGACACCTACAACCTGGGAATTGAAGGTCCTGACTGGGTTCACCTGAGCGAGGAGGAGATCTCGCTGGATCCGGGAGAGGAAGAGGATATCTACATTTACGCCTCGCCTCCTTTCGGAGCAGAAGAAGGGATCTACAACGCAAAAGTGAGCGTGGAGTCCGAGAACATCGAGAAGGATCTGAACTTCATGTTCGGAGTTGGTGAAATAGAAGGGATTGAGGAACCCACACCGCCAACCCCGCCGGAAGATAACGAGACAGGGATCGGACCTCCTACGGGAGCCGTGATAGGCGGAGAAACAACAGGGAAGGTTGTCCTGCTCGGAGTGATCACGCTGTTCATAATAATAATTCTCGCTCTTAAGCTTGTTCTGTTCGTGAGGTAGATAATCTGTCATTCAAGGACATTTGTACCGGAGAAACCTTTGCAGACGTTGATGATTACATAAAAAAGAAAAAAGTAGAACATTTGGATGAAAACGTTGATAAATATGATGTTTCAGGAACCTATGATTTTCGTGAGAGGAGCAACGATTTTACCGGCCAGTTTCTAATTGGCGGAAACAGTAGAATTCTGGGCAAGATAGTAGACCCGAATTCATCCTGTCCAGAGCATATCGCTATAGGCGAAATTTTAAAGAAAGAAGGAAATACATTTCTGAAATTTACCAGGGTAGCAACAGACCTGAATGCTGATGTGAATTATTTGATGGGAAAAGAAGGTAGTGAGATAGAAGGCGATTATCAAGGAAAATGGTCTTTTGGGGAAGAGGTTATCCCGGATGAGCTAAAAAAGGAAAAGGGAAACGCATCGTTGAATTTAACCAAAAGAAATTGAAAAGGTTTCTAATAACCAGACAGCTTGAACCTACTGTAGATCCTCGAAACGCCCACGCCCAAGTGAGCGAGTGCATTCCATGTAACGTTTCTGGATCTCACGAACCTGTTCAGGAGGGTTCGAGCGACAACCGCTTTCGGGTAAACGTAGTTGCCGTTCACGTAGTTGAGGACGTCCACGTACGATCTGATGAATCTCTCCCTATACCACTCCACGAGATTCTTTATTGGCAAATACCTCGTCCTGAACATCAATCCCTGCTTCTTAATCTCTTTAAGGAGAGAATCCAGATCGCTTGAATTGGAGATGTTGACCGCGTATCCTATCATCTCCAGGGAATGGGCATCCGAGCCGGCAACCATTGGTTTCCCTAGTTCATTCGCTTTCTTCTCGGCAATCTTATTGCTGAGCTTGTCGAGGTTCATCGAGTTGAATACCTCGACCACGTCCGCCCGTTTGATCCCGTTCTTTATCCCGTCCCCTTTCAGGTCAAAGGGGTGGGGGGCGACAGCCAATCCTCCTTGTTCGTGGATCCTTTCGATCGTTTCCTCCAGTCCCAGGTGGTTCTCGATCCCCTCGTTTATCCCCAGGGCTATCAAGTGCCCTCCCGAGGTCTGGAGCTCAATCCCAGGGATGAAGAGCAAACCAAGTCTTTTAGCCTCCTCTTTCGCCTCCTCCCAGCATTTCGTTGTTTTGTGATCCGTTATCGCGACTCCCGATAAACCAAGTCTTTTCGCCCTCTTAACGATGTCCTTGGGGCTGGACATACATTCCCAGGGAACCTTCGTTCCCTTCGAATACCAAGAGTGGCAGTGCAGCTCGAAAAGCATATCTATATTATTCGGGAAACACATATAAATTTACAAAAACGCCCGCTTGAAAATTTTATAAATATAAGTAACTAGGAATAATATCCGATTTGGGAAAAAGCTTTTAAATTTAAAAGATAATTCGTTATCCAACAGAGGTGATGGTTATCGCGAATGTTCCGGAACATGTCGGCATAATCCCCGACGGTAACAGGAGACTCGCCAGAAGGCTCCTCCAGAAGCCCTGGAAGGGGCATGAATGGGGCTTTGAGAAAATCAAGAAGATCATGGAGTGGTCTAAGGATATGGGGATAAAGGTTCTTACGTTCTACACTCTCTCCCTTGAAAATCTTGATGGACGCCCCAAGAGGGAGCTGAATTACCTTTTCCAAATCGCCAGGAAAGAGCTCGATGATATAATCGGGAACAGGGAGAATATCGTTCACAAAAACAGGGTGAGGCTGAACTTTCTGGGCAGGCTTGATCTGCTCCCCGAGGACCTCCAGGAAAAGATGAAGAGGGTTTCCGAATTGACCAGGAATTATTCAAGGCATCATGTTAACCTTGCGATAGCCTACGGGGGGAGGCAGGAAATAATAGACGCCTCCAGAAGGATCGCAGCGGACGTTGAGAAGGGTCAGTTGAAAGCGAACAAAGTAAACGAGAGTTTGTTCAGGCAATACCTGTGGACCAACGGCTTCAGGGACCCTGATCTTATAATTCGAACTGGCGGGGAGAAGAGGCTTTCCAATTTCCTTCCCTTCCAGTCCGTTTATTCTGAAATTGTTTTCCTTGACAAGTTCTGGCCCGAACTGGACAAAGAGGATTTTTCGAAAGCGATAAGGGAATTTGGTGGAAGGGAAAGGAGATTCGGAAGATAACATTATAAAAATTGCAAACAATTATTCTACATGACCGATGATTTTATCAAGGATGATGGTTTCATACACATAGCGCTAATACCTGACGGCAACAGGAGATACGCGGAAAAGCTGGGTAAACCCCTCTGGTACGGGCACTATGCAGGGGCGAAGAAGATAGAGGAATTCCTGGACTGGTGCCTTGAATACGACCAGATAAAAACCGTTTCTGTTTTCGCCCTTTCCACGGAGAACTTGAACAGGAACAAGGAAGAGCTTGAACATCTCTGGAAGATATACAAGGAGAACCTCCTTAGGACGCTTTCCTCTGAGAAGATAAGGAAACGTGAGATAAAGGTTAACGTGTTCGGGACCGAGAACGTCTGGAGGTCCGACGTGCGCCAGGCTGCCAGGGATAGCATGAAACTGACCGCTCAGTATTCAAGGAAGGTCTTCAACATCCTGCTGAGCTACGGGAGCAAGTTCGAAATCGTTAACGCCGTAAAGAAAATCGCCGAGAAGGGGATAAAGAAAACCAAGGTCGTGGAGGGCCTCCTGGACAAATACCTCTGGGTGTCCCAGCCAGTGGACCTGATCATAAGGACAGGGAACCAGCAGAGGCTCTCGAACTTCATGCTCTACCAGTCCGCCTACGCGGAGATCTATTTTTCCAAGACCATGTGGCCCGACTTTACCAGGAAGGAATTCGATAAGATAATAAAGTGGTACTTCAGGCAGCAGAGAAAATTCGGGAAATAGTTCCATTTTTATTTCTTACCGACAAGATTAACTCGAGGGTTTCGAATGATCGAGAGGCAGACCGCCAGGAAGGTCCGCGTGTGGGACGTGATGAACGGATCCTTCGTGAAGAGGGAGGGGTTCGAGCCGAGCTTCGTTCTCACACAGCAGGGGGAGGAGATCTCGAGAGCGAGGATGCTGGGGACGGTTGTTTCCAGATTCGTGGCGGATGACGGGAACTACGCGAGCGTGACTATAGACGATGGGAGCGATACGATCCGTTTGAAGGTCTTCAAGACCGCAAAACCCCTTGATTCCCTTGAGATCGGGGACGTGGTTGACGTTGTGGGGAAGGTTAGGGAATACGAGGGCGAGATCTACGTGATACCTGAGGTCGTTAGAAAGGCGAAACCGAACTTCGAGCTTCTCAGGAGGCTTGAGATTGTCTACAAGGCAAGGGGAATTAAGAAAGCGAAGGAAGCGGTCGAAAAGAACAAGGACAAAAACCCCGAGGATCTGAAGAAGGAGCTTATGGGGAAGGGTCTTAAAAGGGAATGGATCGAGCTGTTTCTTGGTAAGGAAGGGAAGGAAGAAAGGGGGAAAGAGAAGAAGGTCCTTAAGAACGACATCCTTAAGATCATAGAGGATTCAAAGGACGGGATCGTCTATTCTGAATTAATGAAAAAGGTCGAAGCGGAGGAGACTGAGATAGAGAGCGCGATAGATGAGTTATTGAACGACGGGATATGCTACGAGCCGAGCCCGGGGAAGATAAGGAAGATTTAGATCACTATTATTTTGGTGGCAATTCTATTTCAAGTTCTGTATTACTTCCTCTTTTCAAATTTTTGAGAAAGGGATCGTCACTGTCATACTGGATTGTTAGGACCGGGCATGAGGTGCTACTACCTCCTTCTATAACGGGGATAAGACTTTTTCCTCTGACAGATATATCAGTTAATATGTAATCCACTAACGTTTTACCGTAATTTTTATCCCTTATATCAAACACGACAGCATTTGTTTTCATAACAGAATTAAGTTAACAGAAAATTTTATAAGCTTATTATTACTTCTTGATTGCGATCCTCATCCTCTGGAAGGCTGTCAGGTTGGTCAGGATCGCGAGAATAACGATTATGTAGGTGAGGTAAATGCGTCCGAAAAAGGCAAGGAGCATTCCGAAGAAGAGGAGTATAAGTCTTTCCGCCCGCTCTAGAAGTCCTCCTTTTATCTCCTTCTTAACCAGATCCTTCTCCTTTGCGGCCGCCTTCGCATATGTGGTCATGAGACTCCCGAAAAGGTATAGGATTATCCAGAACTCCGCTGGGAGATAGAAGCTCGGGATCCCGGCGAAATAGATCCCCAGGATTATTATGAACTCCACGTAGCGATCCATCATGCTGTCCAGATAGGCTCCGAAATTCGTAGTCTTCCCCGTAACCCTCGCGACCGACCCGTCGATCCAGTCCATGAAAGAGGATAGGAGAAAGAACAGGGCGGCGAGTAGGAAATCCCTCTTAACGAGGAAGTAAAAGGAAACGATCGTGGGTATAAGGGTGAGCAAGGTCCACTGGTTTGGGGATAGACCAAGCTTCGCGAAAGTCTTCCCTATCCTGGAGGAAAGTCCCCCTAACTTCTCCCTCTTGGCGTAAAATGTCATTCTTTAACCCCGTAGTATTTGAGACCCAGGTGTGTTATGAACTCCTCACCCATCATACGCCTGAGAGTGTTCTTGAGCTTTGTGTGCTGGATGAAAAGATCGTGTTCAGGATAGACTTCCGGAGAGTGCATGGGAGCCTTGTAGTAGAAGGAAAGCCATTCCTGTATCCCCTTAAAGCCGGCCCTCTGTGCGAGATCCATGAAGAGCGCGAGGTCCAGGACAATGGGTGCGGCGAGGATGGAGTCCTTGCAGAGGAAATTCACCTTTATTTGCATCGGGTAACCGAGCCATCCGAATATGTCTATGTTGTCCCATCCTTCCTTGTCGTCCCCCTTCGGGGGATAGTAGTTTATCCTCACCTTGTGGTATGCGTTCTTGTAGAGATCAGGATAAATCTCCGGCTGGAATATGAACTCCAGGGCGGATTTCTTGGATATTTCCTTGCTCCTGAAAGAACCCGGATCGTCAAGCACAAGACCGTCCCTGTTTCCGAGGATGTTCGTTGAGAACCATCCCTTTACGCCCAGCATCCTTGCCTTGAGGCCTGGTGCTATCACAGTTTTCAGGAGAGTTTGTCCTGTCTTGAAGTCCTTTCCCGATATGGGGACGCCTTTCCTGATCGCGAGCTCTTCAAGCGCCGGTATGTCCGTTGTCAGATGAGGCGCTCCGTTAGCGTAAGGGACGCCTTCCATTATGGAGGCATAAGCGTATATCATTGAGGGTGAGATGTGTTCGCTGTTTTCCCTGAGACCCTTCTCAAACGATTCTATGGTCTCGTGCACGCGCTTTCTCTCCGTGTGAACTTCCGTACTCCCGCACCACACAGTCACAATTCTAGCGAGCTTCTTCTCTTTCCTGAACTTCCTTATATCCTCTCTTACCTGTTCCGCGAGATCCCATTTAGTTCCACTTTTCACATGTGTTCCGTCAAGGTTCTTTACGAAGTTCCTGTCAAAAACAGCTTTCATTGGTTTTATCTTATCCATCTCCTTCCTAACGTCCTCAAGGTCTTTCTTATCAAGGACGCCTGCTTTGATTGCCGCCTCGTAGGCGTTGTCCTCGAAAATATCCCACGCAGCGAATTCAATATCCTTGAGATTTGCGAGGGGAACGAAATCCTTTATCAGCGGATATCTCTTCTCATCCCTTCCCCCAAGCCTTATGGTCTGCATCTGGCTGACGCTTCCGTATGGCTTTGAGAGGCCTTTCCTTATCCTCATAACGCCCGCTATGAATGTCGTGCTGACCGCCCCTAACCCCGGCAACAGAACACCTAACTTGCCCTCTGCGGGCTTTATTTCAATTTTTTGAGGCATGGACCACTCCAACGATATTTTATATCTGTAAAATACTTGGTTTCGGGTATTTAAATGTTTTATAGACATAAAACATATTATTTATTATGCCTCTGAAAAAACTGGAGAAAAACAACACCTCTGAATGCCTCTGGCCGTATATATTAAGAATTTTAAAGGACAAACCCTCTCACGCATACGTCCTGAGGAAGGAAATCGAAAGGAGGTTTGGTTTCAAACCAGGCAACGTGACAGCCTACCTAGTTCTTTACTCCCTTCGAAAAAAAGGCTATGTTGGAAAGAAAAAGGAAGGAAGGAAGCAGGTGTACAGCATAACAAAGAAAGGAGAGGAGATCCTTAGAAAATCGATCAAATTCTACAAAGAAAGGATAAAAATCCTTGAATGAGAACTAAACCCTGTATCTGACCCTTCTCCTTCCTGTTATTATGTGACCCAGGGAAACGCCCAAAACTATCCCGAAAATTATGAGACCCAGAACGTGAAGGTACGGGAACTGCGGGATAACTCCTGATACGAGATCCGTTCCCCTCTCTGCTCCCTCCGTTATGGCAGCCTGAGGTGCGTATGCGAATTCCCCACCCATAACGAGGATGGGCCTGTAAATATTCCTCATGAGATCGTAACCTATCCCTATCATCGCCAGAGCGGAGATCGAAAGGAGAATCCATATCTTCTTGTCCTCGGGGTGGAGAATATTCTTTCCCTTACCCGTGAGCTCGTAATACTTCCACTTGTAACCCTCGTCCTTCTGCTCGATCAGGCCCACGGAAACTAAATTATCAAGATGTTCCTTGACCGTGGAGACGGACATTCCGAACTGCTTGGAGAGTTCTGTTAACGTTTTCCTCCTGCGATCGAGCGATTTAAGGATATCCACCCTCGTTCCGGAAGCCAGGGTTTTGAAGACTTCCTTGTCGAGCGTGATCTTATCTTCAGGCATAAATAAAGATGGTCGAGAGAACTTAATATACTTTCCATTTATTTCGGTTTTGACCGAAATAGGAGGTTTTTGTTTCGGAAAGGACAGACCTTATATATTCGCTCTCTGGAGGGATAAATATGCAGACAATTGAGAAAAATCTTAAGGAAATAGAGAATATAAAAGGAATATTAATGATATTATTTAAAAATAAGGCAGGGGAGAGAGATTAATTTCTTATGCTGTTCTTATGATTTGTTGCTGAATATCTTGGTATCTTTTCAACGCATCCGATTCAGAAATTCTATCCATGTATGCATCCAAAGATCCGTTCTTTAATGCGCTAACTATTAAGCTAACCTCTTCTGGCGTAAGTTCATCAAGTATACCTGACCAGTGTTTATTATTACGCCCATTCCAATAGAAAATGTCTGAAGAAAGCGTATCTTTGTCTATTCTCCAAGCTTTTTTGCTTTTGAGCAAAGCAAGGCCTCCCTCTATTCCCGTTAGGCCAATAAGTGCACTCTCTGCCTTATGGTATACCCACTCAGCGGCTGTTTCAAATATGACAGGATCTGTTGGGTCGCCTGGTGTACCGGCCTTTATCGCGCTTGCTTTTTCAGAGACTTTAAAAAGCTCTGGTCCGAGACGACTTAATTTAACTTCATTGCCGGCTTTATGTCCATATAGCGGTTTGGTTATTTTTTTAAGTCTTGGATTTGCTGATTTCGAATTCGCTGCAAACAAAAGCCAATGTAAATCCTTTTGAATATATCCATATTCTGCGTATGACCAATTTCCTGAAGCAAGTATAGCAGGCTTGTATCTTATATCTCCTGGTTCTTTATACCAACCTTCCGTCTCTTGATCGGGGGCTAAATTAGGGTCAAATGGATGCAAAGTTACTGTTTCATTTCCTCTCACGCTGAAAGTAATACTGATCATGATTAAATAATTTCAGTAAGTTTTTTAAGGGTTAAAATGGTTATTCACATCCGAACCCCCCTCTCTTCTAATTATATTAAGTTAATTTTTTACATACACACCTTATATTGTGTTTAATTTAACTACGCTGTATGAGGGAACAATATTGTATTAAAAACCTTTCTGTAATAAGAAATAGCATGGGAAGAAAATTCCAACTCAAATATAATCCAAACGAGAAAATTGATATCTCTATTGAATCAGAAGATCCAAAGTTGATAGAAAAGACATACGAATTCTTAAGAAAGAATTATCGGGAAAAATTCGGTGGGGATATAAGATTAAACGATGGTGGTGGGTATATTCCATATAGTACACTACTTCTTTATTGTTACCCAGAAAAGACATAACCAACCCTTTTAAACCCCTTGTTTAATTTTCAAATAATATGAAAAAGAAATTGGAAACCAAAGACATAATTCTTTTGATAGTAATCCCCTTTCTTATATCCTTCCTTATCTATGCCATTGACTTTCGATATTTACGTGCAAGCCTCTTGGTATTATTAATTCTATACCTGATAATATATTGGAAATTAGGTTGGACAAGTAGGAAAAAACCCTGAAAAACCCTTCGTTTTGACCCCTGAAATCGTGTGATAGGCATCTTTTTTATTACATGGTAACAAGGAACGTCTTGCTTATAAATGTTTAAAAAATTAACGGTCTATTATTTAGCATGAGTGCTAAAGTTGAAAAAATATTCAAGAAAATTACGAATTGGGATCCATATGTTGGTAAAGGGTATTTTGATGGAAATGAATTAGAACCAATCGGAGCACTACTTGATATTAATAATAAAATTTATGTTACTAATTGGGGAGAAAATCCAGACAACGCAGACGAATTCCTTATTGATAGGGAAAAAACATACGTGATTGTTTCCGTTGATGATTCACTTGTAGAAGCCTATATTGAGCCTGTCAGAAAAAAGGCCACATTAGATTTAATTGAGCGTGAGATTAATGAAAGAAAACCTTGGAATTGTCTTTTAAATAATTGTCTTTTTATTGATTAACTATTGTATGATATTGATTACAAAATTTTTGTAATTGTAAACAGTCAAAAATAAAAAAGAATATCCGGCACAAACCGGATAAAGAAAACACCCCAACCCCGACCTACCAATTAATGATAATGTATTGGTTTGGCTTCTTTATATGCATTTCGTTGGTGGAAAGAATAAATCGGAAAATATATAATTGCGGACACTTTCTTCGGTCACTTTTTGAGTACCAGATAGGAAAACTTATCGGTAATATCGGTAAGCGGCGCGCAATTTTTTTCGAGGAATTCCATGTATTTTTTCGGATCGCTAACATTTATGAACTCCCTGTTGATCCTGAAGAACTCCTCCAGTGTCAGCGCTCTCTGCTCCGGGAGAACCTCTTTCCTCTTGAGCGATTCGTAGAGGTTCCGGAGCTCAGGCTGAGTGAAAAAGCTGACGAACTTCACCTTCCTTACTCCCAGGAATTCCGTGAGCGTTCCCGATTCCACGGAGAACATCAGTTTTTTAGCGACCTGTCTGAGCCAGCTCATCTTTATCGTGTACTCGTTATGACCGGACACGCGGATCCTTTCCGGCCAGCCCGATCCTCCCCTGCATTCGGAATCCTGCTCGGAAATGAAAACCACCCCGTTTTTCTCGAGGATTTTACTGGAAACTTCGAGAAAGCGCATGGCTCCGTAGTTGAAATTGAACACCTCCCTTCCCTTCAGTCCGTATTTTTTCACCATCCTCAGCGCGTCCCTGTAAACTCCCTTGATTTCCGCTGATCTGGGAGAGAAGTTCACGATGGTGGGGAGGTCGGAAAGAACCTCGTTGCATATGATCAGATCGAACTTCCTTTTCAAGTCCGTTTCCAGGAAGTTCCCCAGGATGAACCCGTACGCCTTCCCTGAGAACCTCTTTCGGAGGTATCCTATTATCTTGGGCGAGATGTCTATGAACACGTACTCCTTAGGAGAGGCTTCCTCGAAGAACTGTTCCGCGAGATCCCCGAGACCGGGTCCTACCTCGAGAACCCTCGCTCCTTCCTTTAACAAACCCCTTTCCATGAGGTTCCTCGCAAGGATGGACCCGAAAGGCAGGCCGTACCTGGTGAAGCTGTTCCTCAGGCGGAGCATGTGGGAAACCGTGATCTCGTCATCCATACCCTCCTCGGGGTCCTTGACCTCCTCGTAATACTCAGAGGTGTCGTTCACGAACATGCTACCCGCTGTCCCTCTTGTTGAAAATGAAATACCCTATGATCCCTATCAGGGTTATAACGGGCCCCCAGGGGGATCTGAAAAACGTGAAGAGAACCGCTCCTGCCACCATCAATATCAGCAGTATGACCGCAATGAACTTATTTTTTATCATGATATTATTTATCGGACAGGTTTTTAAAACTCCGCCCGAATTCTAAAACATGTTCGGTTCCGGAGGGAAAGCGAAGCTCACGAAAGACGGGGCGGAAGCGAGAAAGGGAAATGTCAAGGTGAGGATCTCGAGATCCTTGAATGATAAATACGTGAAGACAGGGAACATCTTTCTGGACAAGATTGTCAACGGCCTGGCAGATCATTCCCCCTTTTCACTGGTTGTGGAGTCCGGGGGAGGGAGAGAGAAGATTCTCGAGAATTCGGGTTTCGCGATAGGCTTGGGCCTGAAAAAGCTCTCGGAGAAGTCTGGGAAAGATCACGCCTCCTACATACATTCCGATGGAAAGCGGATGTGCATGTTCTCCCTGGATCTCTCCGGGGATATGAAGGGGTCGACAATACAGCTGGTAGGGAAACCCAGGGAGTTCGATCCCAACGATCTTTTCCTGTTCTTCGATTCCCTCTCGCAGGGAATGGAGTCCGAGATAAGCGGCGTGGTTAACCTGGGGAAGCAAAAGGAGGAGGTAGAGTTCGTTTCGAAGGCTTTTGCGGGATCGCTCAAGGAGATGTTCAGTTAATATATAAGGCACGACAAATTTCTTATTATGAGAGGTTTGCTGCTGGTCGTAATCTTTTTCCTTCTGGCAGGTCTCGCCAGCGGACAGTCCGCTTCCGCGAGCAGGACAGAGATCCTTCATCCCGTGGGAATCACAAACCTGACACAGGAAGAAACCTCTGAAATGCATGTGAACGTAAAAAACACCGGAAACTCAACGCTCGCGAACGTCAACGTGAGTTTTGAAGCCCCGGAAGGGTGGTATTCCGGATGGGATCTCATAAACTTCATCTACATGGGAACCAACAAAACGGTTACCCTGAACCTGACCGCCCCCTCTTCGGCATACGGGGATTATGATATAAACATAAAACTCATCTCCACGCTCAGCGGCCTGGACGAGAGCAAACCCATGAAGGTTCGCGTGCTCGGGGAAAAACCCCCGGAAGTCCCGAACGAAACGGTTCTGAAATCCGAAGCGGACGATATGATCTCCAGGGCAAGGGAGAGCCTTCAGAGGGCGCTTGACATGAACCTGGACGTTACGGGCGTTTCAAACGTTTTTTCCCGGGCGGTTGACAGCTACAACGAGGGGAACTACACGCAGGCAATCTTCCTCTCCGAACTCTCCTACAACGCGAGCGAACAGCTTATTTCGGAAGGCAAGCCCCCGGAACCTCCGGAGGGGGGAGGGATAGAACTGGATTACACGCTGGTTCTTTTGCTGCTGGTTTTTGTGATAATAATAGTGGGCATAAACAAATACTTCCTATGATCGAATCTACCAGTTGAAGTAATACCTGTAAACGATCAGGGGGGCCAGCACGAGCAGGCCGCATATTGTTTTTATAACGGGATCGATCCCTATTACCGGGATGAACAGGGGACCTGTAGCCAGAACCCATGCAGAAAACACGAAAAGGATCACGCTCATCACGATCCCGCATTTTCTGGCGATCATGCTCGCCCTTCCTATGTCCCTTGAGAGGAAGATCAGGAAGATCCCCGTCAATAACGAAGTCAGTCCTCCGAGACCCAGGCCCATGAGCATTATCCCGTACTGCTCGCTCCCGGGCTGGAAGTATCCTGTTACAACGATATTCGAGAAGCCGAGCTGAACTATACCCCACAGAAGGAGGATCATTCCCGCTGCCAGAACCAGATACATCGTCAATTTTGTTTTCTCGATTATCATATTAATAGTTTGCAATGGGGTTTAAAATATTTAATTCCCAAATACAATTTCTAAACAACATGTTTGTTGATGTAGGCTTTGCCTGCATCTTTCGAAGGTATGGGGTGATTGGTATGGTGAAAACTTATCTGAATTTTATTGACGGGAAATGGGTCAGATCTTCTTCCGGGAAGACGTTCGATAACATGAATCCTGCGACAGGCGAATTGATCGCTAGGTTCCAGGCAGGGACAAGGGAAGATGTCAAGAAAGCCGTAAAATCCGCTAAAAACGCTTTCCCTGCGTGGAGAGAAACGCCGGCTACTGAAAGGGCGGACATTCTACTTAGAAGTTCCCTGATCCTTGAGAAGAGGAAGGAGGAGTTATCGAGGTTAATGACCATGGAGAACGGGAAGATACTCTCGGAGGCTAGAGGTGACGTTCAGGAAGCGATCGATATGTTTCAGTACATGGCAGGCGAAGGAAGAAGGCTATTCGGGGAAACAACCAAATCCGAACTAAGGAACAAGTTCTGCATGAGTGTTCGGGATCCTATCGGAGTGGTGGGAATGATAACACCCTGGAACTTCCCAATGGCGATCCCTGCATGGAAGATCGCTCCCGCTCTTGTGTGCGGAAATACGATCGTTTTCAAGCCCGCCTCCGATACGCCACTCTCCGTTATGAAGCTCGCGGAGATCTTGGATGAGGCAGGTCTTCCGAAAGGGGTTTTAAACGTGGTGACAGGATCCGGGGGAGTCGTGGGGAAGGAGATCGTGGAAAATCAGGGTATACAACACCTTTCCTTCACGGGATCCACAGAAGTCGGAAGGGAGGTCTACGTAGGAGGAGCGAAGAAGCTGAATTCGGTCGAGCTCGAGATGGGAGGAAAGAACCCGCAGATCGTCCTGAAGGATGCGGATCTCGATCTTGCCGTCCAGGGCGCGTTATGGGGGGCTTTCGGAACGTCCGGGCAGAGGTGCACGGCAACTTCGCGTATCATAGTGGAGAAACCCGTTCTCAAGAAGTTCACCGAGAAGTTCCTGAGGAAGACAAGAGGGATAAGGACAGGGAACGGTCTGAAGAAGGGAATAACAATGGGTCCGATAATAAACGGAGGGCAGATGACGAAGATTCTGGGTTACATAGAGACCGGGAAGAAGGAGGGCGCGAAGCTCCTTCTTGGGGGGCGAAGGCTCTCGGGGAAAGAACATAAAAGAGGGAATTTTATATCCCCCACGGTTTTCGGTAAAGTGACAAAAAGCATGACGATCGCGCAGGAGGAGATTTTCGGACCTGTAACGTGCATAATGGAAGCCAAGGACTTCATGGACGCTGTTAACATAGCGAATTCCGTTGATTACGGATTGTCCTGGTCGATCTACACCAGGGACGTTAATAAGGCGTTCAAGGCGATGGAGCTCGCGGAATCAGGAATTTTCTATGTGAACGCCCCAACTATAGGAGCGGAAGTCCACCTCCCGTTCGGGGGGGTTAAGGGAACGGGAAACGGAGGGAGAGAGGCAGGAACCACAGGGATTGACGAGTTCAGCGAGATCAAGAGCGTTTTCGTGGATTACTCCGGGGGCCTTCAGAGAGCGCAGATTGACAACAAATGATCGTAACCCAAATTATTTATTCAAGCTCGGGTAAAACTAAATATGGTCTATGATGTGATAATCGTAGGGGGAGGACCTGCCGGCCTGTCCGCGGTTCTCACGGCCTGTTATCTGAAATTAAAACACCTAGTTATAGAAGCTTCCAGGGCAGGAGGGATCCTGGAGAGGAACTATCCGTGGAAAGAGGTTGATTCCTTCATAGGTTTCTACGAGCACACCGGCAAGGAAGTCGCGGACTCCATGGTGAACCACGTAAAAAAGGAAGGGGCGAAAATCAAGGAAGGGGAACTGGTGGAGGAAATCACGAAAGACAAGAAAAAAAGGATCTTTACGGTCAAAACGGACAGGGGTAAATACCAGGCTAAAACCGTCCTCCTTACCACCGGAAGCATGGGGATTCCCCGGAGGCTTGAAATCCCCGGAGAGGACAACAGGAACGTTTATTATTCCATACTCGACCCCAAACGCCACAAGGGAAAGAAAGCCCTGGTTGTGGGAGGCGGGGATACGGCCTTGGAAGGGGCGAACACCCTCAGCAGGGCGGGAGCAAAGGTCTGGCTTGTCCACAGAAGGGATAAGTTCCGAGCGATGGAGAAGAACCAGGAAGAGCTGAAGAAATCGAAAGCGAAAGTCCTGTTCAACACAGAGCTGAAAAAGATATTCGGAACGAAAGAGATAAAGAAAGTGACGATCTTCAACAACAAAACCAAGAGGGAGGATTCCCTGGAGGTGGACGAGGTTTTCATATTTATAGGATCTGTTTTCGACGTTGAGCTCTTCAAGAAGCTCGGAGTCAGGATGGAGGGCCAGAAGGTTCCGGTTGACAGCGAGATGAGGACGAATGTGGAAGGGGTGTTCGCCGCGGGCGACATAACCGGACGCCTGAAAAGGATCCCGGAGGCGATCGGGGAGGGACATCTCGCCGTTTACACCATTTACAAATACCTTAAACGTCCCTACTGGGCGTAGTTTTTACCTGTATTCTGATCCGGTCTGGTATTCGGACTTGAAAGAATACTCGCTCCTTACTGAATATTCGCTCTCCATCTCTGATCTGCTCGCCTCCCCGGCATCGTATTTTTCCTCCCTTTCCTCTTCCTCTGAGCCCGATTTCTTCACGACAACCTCAAAGGCTTCATCCACTGGAGGCAGTCTGGACTGGATCATCGTGGAGGTGGCGAACTTCCAGATCATCTCGCCTTTGTCAGAACTTATGCAGTACAGGTGACAATCATAGGAACCGAAGTACGCCCTTCCGTTGTGGAAGACCGGCTGGTAACAGAATATCGATCCCCCTGTCCTGAAGCGCCAGACTTCCTTGCCATCCATGGAAAGGCAGTAGAAGTTCCCGTCCTCTGAGCCCAGGTAGAGCCTGTCGTTGAAGACAGAAGCCCTGAGAATCACGCCCACATCGCTTGTTCTGAACCTCCATTTCTCCTTGCCTTCGAGGGTCAGGGCGAACATCACCCCGTCCTGGCAGGACTGGTAGAGCGTATCGTTGTGGAGGAGCGGCGGCGCACCGATTCCGTACTTGCCTGCCCGGAACCTCCAGATCTCCCTCCCTGTTTCCGCATCTATGGCGTAGAGATTGTTGTCGAAGGAGGGACAATAGATAATGTTATCGTGTATTGTGAAGGAAACCTCGTTGTAGATCTCTGCTCCTGTCCTGAACCTCCAGATCTCCTTCCCGGTTCCCTTGTCGAGGCAGTAAAGACAGCTGTCGAAAGAGCCGATGTATACCCTCTCCCCGTGGACCCTGGGCGCACTTGCCGCGTGATCACCCGTTTTGAACCTCCAGACAGGCGATCCGTCATTTGAATTCAGACAGTATACGAAACCGTCATTAGAGCCGAAATATATTCTTCCCTTTGATACCGCTACCGTGGAGGCTACCGTATCCCCTGTCCTGAACCTCCATTTCTCTTTACCTGTCTCCGCGTCTATCGCGTACATGTACCCGTCGTAGGAACCGTTGAAAACGATCCCGTCCTTCTGGACTGGTGAGGCTATGAGGATTCGGTCGTTCGTCCGGAACCTCCACACCTCCTTCCCTGTTCCCGCTTCTATGCAGTATATGTTGTGATCCATACAGCCGAAATATATCTTCCCGTTGTGAAGGAGAGGCGAAACCCCTATGCTGCCTCCCTCGCTTATCTTCCATACCCTGTCCCATTTTCTGGTCTTCTTCACCTCGAATTCCTCGAGCTCCATATCAAAATCAGCAAAACCAGTGTCCCCGAAATCCATAATATAATGTTTAAATGAAATAATTAAATATGTACGAACTGACCAACAAGCTCGAATGGGGGGAGCTGGCGACATTCGTCCCGAACAAGATCCTTCCTGTTTACAACTGGTTCTACTACAAAGAAGGATTTTCGCGAGATTTGGTTCTAAATCTGATCAGGATGTTCAAGATCAGTAAAGGAACGACACTCGATCCCTTCTGCGGGGTCGGGACGACAAACCTCGCCTGTAAGGAGAAAGGGATTGACTCGATCGGCTTCGAGCTCTCACCTCTCGCCCTGTTCGCCGCCAGGGTCAAGACAAGCGATTATGACGTTTCGGACCTAAGGGAAACCCTGAAAGGTATCAGGAGGATCAAGTTCCGCAAGCTTGACAGATCCTGGATACCCCCGAACGTCCGCAGATACTTCAATACGCACACGCTTGATGATATCCTGCTATTTCGAAACGTGGTTGAAGGTATAGAGGATAATCTCACCAAGGATTTCTTCAGGCTGGGTCTGATCTCGAGCGCGACACGCTGTTCCTACATGTACAAGGACGGATCTGTTCTCAAACGAAAGAAACATCCTGTCCCTCCGTTCCGGAAGTTCTACCACCACAGGATGAAGAGGATGGTAAGGGACCTGGAAAAGCTCAAGGTGGGGAAATGCGAAACTCTCGTTGGTCGCAGAGACGCGAGGAAGCTGAAGCTCCCGAAAGAATCCATAGATTTCGTGATCACCTCCCCTCCCTATCTCAACAAGATAGAATATACGAAGATATACAATATTGAGGAATTCCTGTTCTTCAGGCCGGATAAAAAACGGGGAGTCCGCTCCTATATCGGAATACGAGAAGGGAATGACATCGTTAAGTCCTACTTCTCCGACATGGAAAATGTTCTAAAAGAACTCTATAGAGTGTGTAAGCCAGGAGCGAAGCTCGCGATCGTGGTGGGGAACGGATGCTTTCCAACGAAAGTGGTCGAAAGCGACATCCTTCTCTCGGAGATCGCAGAGAAGATCGGTTTCTCCGTTCGGAAAATCTACGTTATGAACAGGAGGTGGTGTATGAGGAACCGGACGGAGAAGGTCGGAAGGTTGAGGGAGAGCTTACTTATTTTCGAAAAGGCCGGTTAATATCCTTCACCATCTTCAGGAAAAGCTCGTTTCTTAATCTCTCGAACTCATGCGGTTTCTTGTCCTTTTCCAGGCGATCCTGAAGTTTCTTGAAGCTCGGCCGGAACTTTTTGTATGCGAAAATCGCGGAGGCCAGAGCGGATTTCTCGTGATCGTTCATCTTTATTTCTTCCTCCAGGAAATCCAGGATGAGCAGGCGTTTCTTTTTCTTGGTCATGTTCTTTGCTGGGAGGATCATTTTGGCGGAGATCGAGGAGGCGAGCTTTTTCATCTGGGAGGGAGGTTTCGCGCGGTCAGTGGACATGATTAGAACGTTCCCGCAGTCCATCATGTGATCAAGCGTCTGCGAATTTTTCGGGTGGACGAGCGTGTCGAGACAAACGATTTCGCCGGAGAGGTCGAGGAGAGCGATCGAGGTGTGGAGACCTACGTCGATCCCGCCGATTAGAATTTGTCTCTCGCCCGTTTTCATTCGAGTTTAATTAGAATAAAGAGATTTAAATGCAATTTTTGGAGGATAATGAACTCACATCATGCCCGGGCCAAACCTGCATAACGCCTCTTCCTTTGCTTTCCCTTCAAGCACGACTTCCGGATGGTTTTTTAATCTGACTTTGTTTGTTCCATCGTCATAGACCTCACGCAGGACCGAAAAGTTTCTTCCCCTTATATAGGGCGGGAGAATGTGAGGGCTATCGCTAAAATCTACTCTGTATTTGGAACTCAATGATACACGCGGCATGAAAATAAGATACCAGTAAATTTTATAAGTTAATGTTGAAAAAAGAGTTTTATCACAACCTGGGAATTGGGATGGGAAAGATTCTGGAGGATTTATAAGGTTTTGCCCCGAAATTTAATTTATGAATAAATCGATCCAGAGGATGATAATTGAATATGACGGCATGGAGATGTTGTTCCAACTGAACTCCGAGAAATTTTCAAGCAAAGATTACAAAACTTTCTATGATTTGAGCCTTTATCTGAACGACATTCTGAAGTTAAATTTTTACAACTATACTGAAGGGAAAATAATTAAGGAATATGAGGAGGGGAAACGGATAATGAAGAACCTTCTCAGAAAGTACGGAGTTGGGGAAAAGGAATTTTCACCGGAGATGCTCGAATTTAATGCAATGGTTTACAGGGCCATGCCGGAGATATTTATTAAAAGACTTCCGGAGGCGGAAAAAAAGAAAGTCTTGAAGCTTATCGATGAGAAGATAGAAACTGCAGACCCGCTTAAACAAGAGAAAATACGTGAGAATCTGGAAATAGAAAGTGTATTTAAAAGATTTTTGGTCACCGAAGAAAATAACTTAAATTAGAAATTAAGTCTTCTCCTTTCCGATCTTTTTCGTGAAGTTAACGAGCTTTTTAGCGGTTTCCAAAGGTCTGTCTGATTTTTCGATCAGGGAAGCGATGTGGATCCCGTCCGCTCCCGCCTTGATTGTTGTTTTTATGTCGTCCAGGTTCTTGCTTGAGCCTGCGCAGATCACTGGGTGATTGACGGCTTTTTTTATCGCGCGGAACATTTCAGGCGAAGCAGGTCCTGGAGCTCCCGATCCTCTCTCAAGAATTGTTATTCTATGGCCCAGGAGTTTCCCGGCCAGGGCATAAGAGACCGCGATATCAGGTTTATCGTATGGTATGAGCTTTGCCTCCCCAACCCGGCCGACTGTCTCACCCGGCTCAACGATTAAGAGGGAAGTGGGAATAGCTTCTATTCCCATCTTTACGATCATGGGCGCTGCGAGGGCGTGAGCTCCTGTGATCCAGTAAGGGTTTTTTGAATTGAGGAGGCTCATGAAATACAAAGCGTCGGCGTATTTTGAAACGCCTCCCACGTTTCCCGGGAAAAGCATGATGGGTTTGCTGACGGATTCCTTTATGGTCTTCATGACGTTGTTGAAGGCGTCTCCTTCCACCCCTGTTGATCCGCCTATCAGAATTATGTCAGCGTTTGCCTCATCGAAGATTTTTGCGAGCTCTACAGGGTCTTTCCCCTTTTCGTTCGTGGGGTCAATCAGACCGAAAAACACGACCCCGTCCTTTTCTATTGTCTCGTGTATGTGGGCTTCCACTTTCCCAAATTTCATAGTTTTAAATACGCTCTAATATTTATAAATATGCTTTTGGTCACGGGTGCGACGGGTTTTGTGGGCACGAACGTTCTCAGGGAGATAGGGAAAACCAGGAAGGACATTCGCGTTCTCTCGTTGGGTTATGAGGAGGCCAAAAAAATCTATCCGAAGTACGAGGTGTTCAAAGGGGACATCACAAGACCTGAGACGCTTTCAGGGGTCTCCAAGGACGTGGATGTCGTGATCCATCTCGCGGGGATAGTTTCCTATTCCAAACCGAAAGAGGATATCTTCCGGATCAACGTGAAGGGGACGAAGAACATCCTGAAGGCCTGCGAGAGGGCGGACAAGTTCGTATTCTCCTCGAGCGTGGGAGTTTATGGGGAGATAAAGGGACAGGCGGATGAGAGCTACCCGAGAAACCCGAGAACCGCTTACGGGGAATCGAAGAGAGAAGCAGAAAACCTCGTGAGGGATTCGGGCCTGAGAAACCTGATATTCAGGATCGCCCCCATTTACGGGAAAGGATCGCCCCACTGGCTGAAGAACCTTTCGCTCCTCGAGAAGGGTTTTCCCATTCCCAGGACAGGGAATTTAACTCACGTCACTCACATCTCGAACGTGATCCAGGCTTTTGCGTTGGGGATAAAACCGAAACCCGAGGGCATATACAACATAGCTGACCAAGAACCGGTTAAGTTCACGGAGTTCGCGGAAACGATCGTA
>WVZE01000003.1:25348-25478 GCA_011772645.1 Candidatus Aenigmatarchaeota archaeon
TAAAGAAAAATAAAAAAGAACGGAAATTCTAAGCTCCGATCCTGAAGACCTTTGTTCCGCAGTTTGGGCACTCGCCCTTTTTTGCGGGCTTTCCGTTCTTCAAGGTTACTTTCTGCTCGTTTTTCATTTC
>WVZE01000017.1 GCA_011772645.1 Candidatus Aenigmatarchaeota archaeon
GATGTTGGTTATCCTGTTGTAGGGGACGACCCCTGTGTTCCTGAACCACACCCCTCTTCTCCATATCATCTCGTTGGACGTGAGCTTGTATTTTATGGTGTAATAAAACCTGTCAATCCAGTAGACAGCAAAGGTTATCACGAGGAGGAGGGGGACGAAAAAGAAAAGCGTGAACAAAAGGGTTACCAGAGGCGGGCCGAAGACAAAAACAGGGGCGTAGAGGACGAGGATGAAAAAGAGCGCTATGATGGAGAGGTAGATGTAATAGAGCTTCTTCAGCTGCAGTGCGGGCATGAACTCCCCGCCTATTTTTGGGTTGGTTACTTTTCCCATACCTTATATTGCGGTCTTGTTTTTAAAAATAACCCTGAAAACTTCGAAATCCGGTTCTTTTCACCTCGGATTCAGATCTTGCCCTTTTTCTGGGGCACGAAACCCCTCTTGTGGTAGGCCGCTATCATGGCAGGTATCTGCAGTATTATCGCGAATACCACAAGCATCCACCCCGCGATCATCCACCCGGCAGCAAAGAAATACACGGGCAGAAGTATTCCTATACCCAGACCCAGAAGGAATTTGCCCAGGATCCAGAACACGAAGTTCGAGGTGTGCATGGCCTTTATCTTTTCGAGCTTCTCCTCAATCATCGACATGAGATCACCCATTTTATAATTATTCCCGCCCGCTTATATATCGCTCAGGAAGGGATCCCGGACAGAGAGCCGTTATTATAATAAAAACTCCAAAATTAAAGTATGACGGGGGGTTTGATCCGGATCGTTCTATCGTTTGTTTTCTTATGTATGGTTTTAGCTCTGAGTATTCATTCGGCTCTAGCACAAGCAGATGAAAATTCATTGTTTGTTTATGTATTTGATGAAGATGGAATGTTCTTTTCCGGGGCAACAGTTAGGCTTGATTATGGGCCTATGGATGGAGAGCGCTCTTCAATAGGAACTAGTTATACAGCGATGGGCCCTGCTGAATTTCATAATCTTAGCCCTGGTACTTATACCATTACAGTGAGTGGGTATGGTTATCTGCCTGCCTACCAGGAGTTTTTAAAAGAGAGCGGGGTTCAAGGAAATGCATCCCTTATTATTCAAGAAGAACCTGCTGGTGCAACTGGCAGTGCAAGGATTGCACTATTTGAAAAATACGCTCCTCAGACAAAGCAATACATCCTTAATGGATATATAGAACTTCTTGATCCGGCTGTTTCAGATGATGGAATACCCTTAGTAGTAGCAAGTTCCGGAACTGAGTCAGGAGAGGTTATTTTTTCTGACCTGCCTGTTGGGTTTTATACTGTGCAGGCAACTGCTCCTGGCCATATTTCAGAAACACCAACCATTCAGATAAATGCAAATGCTGAGACATGGTTGCCTATTGGTATGGATATGGCTGAATGTAAGGAATTAGAAGCAGGGCATAATGGCGACATTAAGAACAGGCACAACATAATACTTATAGCCAATGATTATGATAACATTGAAAACTTTAAACAAAGAATGCAGGAAATCATCAATCTTGATGGCTATAATGAATCTGGTCTTCTCTCTGACATGCCGCTTGCAGATTATAAAGATAGATTTAATGTGTTTTATGTGGACAAATTATTTGATTCGTCTAACTTCGTATCAGGAAACAGACTCTGCACTGAAATTGATAGGAATCGACAAGTAATTCGCTTTATCTTTAGTTCTTACGGGGGCGGAACTGCGGCTTTGTGCGGAGGAATAGCTAATGTAAATGATGTTGGAAGTGAGAATGCAACTGATTTGTGTGGGGGTTCAGTAAAAGATATAACTTCTCATGAGTTTGGGCATTCATTCGGATGCTTATATGATGAGTATTCATATCATCATTCTGCCTGTGCTGAAGGAGGTTGTCAGCTGCCTCAATATGTAAATTGCGATATAGCTAATACAAGTGTAGGATGTCCAAAATGGTGTAAGAACACTCCTGTCTCTGCTGAGGAGTTGTCAGCAAGGGTTTGCAGTACATATACTTCTAATATAGACTGTTATGCAGCATCTTCTGAAGGCAAGCCTTGTGGTTGGTTAAAAGATACTAGCACATGCATGAACATAGTCAGTTATTGTTATACATTCACAGCACAGTATGCCTGTGATTTTGATTCATATGGTTTTTGCCAGTGGTCAACTTCACAAGATCCTTATTTCCAAGCTAACTGTATCCCTATAGCACTTGATAACATAGACATTGGAAAGGGTTGTGAGTCTAATACAGGATGCTATAAAGTTTGTCAGTATATTAACTGGTATAGTTCTACTGTGGCTAGCAAGATGAAACATGCAAATCTTCCTTTTGGCAGAATTAATTCAGAAGAAATAGTAAGGAGGGTGAATAAGCTTGGGTATGCTCCATTAAGCCCATATACAGTTTCTGATTCTGGGATTATCACTTATGACGAGGTCAGAAGTGATGGTACTATTTCTGGAGGAATTCTTGATATAGACGCTGCTCTAGAAAATCCCAGGGTAATAGATGCCTTCAACAGTCGTTATGGGGAAGTCCCAACTAAACAAGAGGTTTTGTCAGGGTATGCAGACGTAGTTCTTCTCGCTCAATATCATTTGAATAAAGCTGATCTTACAAATGATGGTGAGGTTGATATTTCTGATACAATTATAGTTGCATCAAACTTTGGCCTGACATCTGGCTTCGACCCCGTGGCGGACACCAACTTTGACGGCAAGGTTGACATCTTCGACATAGTCTTTGTAGCGAGCAGGTTTACTGATTTATAACTGACCGATTTAAAGAGAGCCTCAGGAGGGAACTTCAGACGGATTCCGAGCCCCTTGGAATCATGCGCCCTTTGAACCCCCGACCTATCGCTTACGAGGCGATCGCTCTACCAGCTGAGCTACTGAGGCGAATGTTCAAACGTTCGTTATATAAAATAACCTTTTTATTATAATAAAGTTCTATTTTTACTATCGGATCGGGGCCATGGTGTAGCTTGGTCTGGCCATTCGAAAGATATGGCGCCAAAAGCATCGGGGCTTTGGGAGCCTCAGACTTGGGTTCAAAGTGACCCTTTTCAGAAAAGCGTCAACGGAAAACGCCCGAAGAGTGTCATGAAAGTCCCAATGGCCCCATCCAAACATTTAAATTTGAAAGGTGTAGAGGTATACTATGGAAGAAGAATGTCTGTTTTGCAAGATAGTGGCAGGCGAGATTCCTTCGGAGGAGGTCTACTCGGACGGTGATTTCATCGCTTTCCTGGACATAAACCCCAGGAATCCGGGACACACGTTAGTCATACCCAGGAAACATTACAACACTATACTTGAGATGCCGGACAGCGAAGTGGCTGACCTTTCCAGAGTTGTGAAAAAGATCGCGATCGCGGTGAAGAAAGGGACGAACGCGGACGGAATCTCAATAGGCCAGAGCAACGAACGCGCCGCAGGCCAGGTCATTCCTCACGTCCACTTCCACGTGATCCCGAGGTTCGCCTCAGAGGGTCCTCCCGGTCTGGAGAGCATAATCCCCACAAAGAAACTAACGCCTGAAATAATGAAGAAGCTCACGGAAACCATAAAAGCGAACTTCGGATCTTCGGAAACCGCGCCTGCAAAAAAACCGGAAAAACTGGAAAAGACAGAGGAATTGAGGGAAGAGCTGAAGGAAGAGGATTTCGAACTTTAATGCGTCGGTAGTCTAGCCTGGTAGGACACAGTTTTTCGGAAAGTGTAAGCCTTCCAAGCCTGTAACCCGGGTTCAAATCTGGAAACCACCAGCGGGTTTCCAGCCATCCTGCAACCAGGATTTGAAAGTCCCGGCCGACGCATACATTTTCTTTGACAAGCGGAACGAAGTGGAGCGGGCAGGCTTGCGTCTGTTTTACGTAAACGCTTTTGGGTAAAAGGGTTTATTTTAAATATCCTTCCTACAATTATTATACAAAGTTTTTTAGGTTGGTTTAATGGTCGTGAAACATTTCAGGAGGCTCAAAAACAGACTAGCTTCTGCCATCAGGAAGGTCTTCAAGAAAAAAAAGGAAATAAAGATCGGTTTGTACGGGCCCGTGAATTCCGGTAAGACAACGCTCGCCAACAGGATCTGCGTGGACTGGCTCGGGGAGGAACTGGGAAAGGTGACGAGCATTCCCCATGAGACAAGGGAGATCCAGATGAAGGAGAAGGTCACGATAAAGGATAACGGGCGTTCGCTGACCTTCAACCTTGTTGACACACCGGGGATAGCGACCAAGATCGATTTCGAGGATTTCCTGAAGTTCGGGATGAAAAGAAAGGAAGCGAAGGAGCGGGCGAAGGAAGCGACGAGGGGCGTGATAGAGAGCATAAAATGGCTGGACAAGATGGATATGGTTCTTGTCGTGCTTGATTCCACAAGAAGTCCGATAAACCAGGTCAACATAACGATACTCGGGAATTTGGATGCGAGGAACATCCCGCTTCTGATCGTTTCGAACAAGGTTGATTTAAAAAGCTCGAGCACGAGCAGGGTTAGAACCGCTTTCCCTGGATACGATGTCATCGGGATTTCAGCGAAGACTGGGGCGATGGTGAACGAGCTTTACAAGATGGTCTTGAAAAAGATATAGGTGGAAAATGAACCTGAGAATAAAGCTGATACCCTACGAAAGGCTTAAGAGAGAGGATGCGAAAAAACTGGTAAAGGATCTGAAAGAGGGGACGATAATACTTGTGGACGCGAAGCTCGACCCGAAGGAGGAAGCTGATCTGATAGAGGAGACCATGAAGGTGGTTTCAACCAAGTTCTCCGGGATAGAGCTGAGCTCGATGGAACTGTCCGAGCTCAAGGAAACCACGAATTTCGAGAGGTTCAAGAACATGGTCATAGAGAGGATAATGGGCAAGAAGAGAGGTTTGACAATCATAGGCCCTGCGAAGATCATAAGAAAGATAGAGAAGAACCCCGAGGAGCTTCTGCTGTACATGTAGGTTTATATTACTTTATTTCTACCTGAAATTATGAAGTTGAGTATCTGTGGAATGACTGCATCCGGAAAGAGTTACCAAGCAAAAAAAATTGCAGGAAAATTTAATTTAGAATATATCTCCGGTTCCGATTTTCTGTTGGAAATGGCAGGTTTTCTACCCGAAGGGGACCACTTCTGGATTAGTGAATTAGGGGAGCAGTTAACCGAAGAGAGGATCAGAAATCCTGAAATAGACAGGAAAGCGGATGAATTGATTTTACAAAAAGCAATAACCAAGGAGGATGTCATATTTGACTCGTGGACTCTGCCATGGTTGTATAAAGGTGGTGACCTGTATAAAATCTGTCTGGCTGCAAATCTGGAAGCGAGAGCAAAAATTGCTTACGGGTCAAGAGAAAGAAAACCTTATAACTTAAGTGAGATTAGGGAAAGGATTAGAAAAAAGGATGAAGATTCCGCAAAAATATTTTGGGAACGTTATGGTATCGACATTTCAGATCATTCCCCCTTTGATTTAATTATTGATAACTCGGAACTGAAGCCAGGGGAAACATACAGAATATTAGTTAATGACATCATGTTAAAGTTTCAACCTGTATTGATAAACTCCGGATAACTTTTCGGTATTTATTTAAATCATAATAACGTAAAATAACTATAAAGTGAATTCCATGCCAAACAAGTGTACGAAATGCGGTAAAATACATCCGGACGATGCGAGTTATCTCGTAAGCGGGTGTGATGCGTGCGGATCGAAATTCTTCTTCTACGTGAGGGAGGAAGTTCTGGAAAAGGTTGAAAAGGATATAGAACAGATAACCAAGAAGGAGATGGAAGAGATAGAGAAGGACATAAGGGAGATAGTTTCTAAAGAGGAACGCATCGAGGAGGAGGAAACCGTTATCCTCGATGTGGAAGCCATAAGGGTGATAAAGCCCGGGAAGTACAGGATAGATGTGGTTAACCTCTTCACGCAGAGACCTCTCGTGATACGGACGGGTCCTGGGAAATACGAGCTTGATCTTTCCACACTACTGGACGGGCTCAGAAAGAAAAAATAGGGTCTTGTATGAAATACGGGATTTCGAGCAAGAAATTCAACCTCACGAACTTCTCGTTTGTCGCTCTGATTTTCATAATAGTGGGGATAGTCGTGAACATAGGGGGGAGCCTGTTCAGTCGTGAGATCGTGGGGCAGGGAAACTTCTTCATAATGTGGGGCTTCATCATAGCCGTGATAGGACTTTTCGTTCACTTTCTCAGGCAGAGATGGTGAAGGTATTCTCTAAGTTACGGTTTTTACCGAAAGTTTTCGGAAGTTTTTTAAGTGATAGGATTAAAAAATAAAACATGAGACAAAAAATTTTAATGGCTTTAATAATGTGTACTTTATTCACAATTCCTACGGCTGCTGCGTATATAAGCGAAGAAACATGTGATGCTGCTAATCCGTGCGAAGAAGGAATGGAATGTTTTAGTTTTCCGGGTATCGGTCTGAAGTGTGCCCAGCCTTATCCTTGCAGTTATTATAAATGTCCTGAAGGAACCCGATGTGCGGTTGCGGAGAGTTATCCTCCACAGGTTATTTGCAGCTGCACGGGCCCTGAATGTTCGGCCACAGGCGGCGATGAAGATACAGTATCTTATGACTTGTTAACCCAAACCGTGATTCATACGATAGACCAAAATGAGCAAACAGTCTCACATGATATATCCATATGGAAATCCACCCCTGGGAACAGGGGTATACTCGAAACGGATTTTGCCTCTGTTGAATTGTCTAATGAATTGGTTGTGGAGGAGTCCAAATTATTTATGAAGACCTCTGTCGGAAAAAAACCGGTTAATCTCTTGCCCGAAGATGTGATTGGAATTTCTGAAACACCGACCAAAGAGGCGGTCGAGAAGATAGAACTTAAAGAAGAATCACAAAAACCCGTGTATTCTGTTAAAGGAACGAAACAAGCGAGGATACTTTTCATAATACCTGTTTCAATGGAAGTTGAAACGAACATAGATGCGGAAACAGGAGATGTAATTTCTGTAAACAAACCCTGGTGGAGTTTCCTGGCTTGGTAAAATATGAGTTTATTTTTTGAATGTTATTCCGGTGTTTTTCACGGTAACCCTCATGAAATCCCTGGCTGCGTGGGATTTCTTGAAAACCTTCTTTGCCTCCTCCTCGAGCTCCGCGAGGTTCGTGTAACGTCTTGAGAAGTGGGTGAGAACGAGGTTCTTCACATTCGCTTTTTTCGCGATTTTAGCGGCTTCCTTCGCTCCCGAATGCATCCGGTCCTCCATGACCTCGAAGAAGGTGGAATCGTGGATCAGCAAATCGGCGTTTTTCGAAATTTTAACCATGTTCTCGCAGGGTTCCGTGTCCCCTGAGTATACGACCTTTATGCCCGGTTTCCTGTAGCCCACGTCCTTGAGCGTGATCTTCTTCCCCTTGAACTCGATCTCTCCCTTATCCTTCAGCTTGCCCACCAGCCTCCCTTGTTTTAGGCCGAAGAGCTTCTCCGCCTTCTTTATATCAACATTTACCTTGTCCCTCTCCCTGAACGCGTACGCTACGGAGGGGACGGTGTGTTTGGTCGGGATCGCAACGATCTCGAAGTCCTTGGTCTCGTGAACCTTTATCTCCCTGTTCCCCTCGAAAGGAACGCTCTTCGGGATTACCCGGAAACCCGTCCCCCAGTAATCGAGATCGAGAATATCCCCGATAAACCTCTCGGCGTCCGGCCCGTGGATGTAGAGCGAACGCTTCCTCCCTTCGAGGTTCATTGTATACAGCAAGCCGATCAGTCCTATCCAGTGGTCCGCGTGCCAGTGGGTTATGAAAACGTGATCGATCTTCATGAAGGAGATTCCTTTCGCTATTATCATCTGCCTCTGCGTCCCCTCACCGCAGTCGAAGAGGAAGTTTTCCTGATCGTAGTGAAGATATATTGAGGAGTGGTTTCTTGCTTTGGTTGGAGGGCCGCTTCCCGTTCCCAGGAACGTGATCTCCAGCATAAGAAATAATTGTAATCGGTATTTAATAATTAGATTTGATCGTATTTCTTTCTTCCAGCGCCATAAATATTTTTTATGGCGTATTGCACACCCTGGGTGTATTCGGATTCCGAGAAATTCAACCTTGGAATTCCGAATCTGTAGAATTCGTTTTCCTTTCCTTCCCTATCTTTCTCCAGTGGTTTCAATTCGACTGGGAGCTGTTCGAAGAGTTCAACAGTTGATTGCGCATTGCTCGATGTTTGGAAGCGGAAGGTCTCCCTTCCCTCCATCGCGTCCACTCCGTACATATGGCAATCGTATGAGCCGAAATACAAAATTCCTTCATGGAGGAAGGGTGTTGAGAAGATTCCACCGCCGGTTTTAAATCTCCATTTTTCTTTGCCTGTGGAAACATCGAGGGCGTACAGGTTTCCATCACCGGAACCTATATAGATCATTTCGTTGTGTATCGGCGGCTTTTGATCTCCAACCCTTCCCTCTGTCTGGAACCTCCACTTCTCCCTTTTCGTTTCGAGATCAACCGCGTAGAAATTGTGATCGCTTGATCCGAAGAATATCATCCCATCGTATATGACCGCTCGGTTACACACCCATCCTTTCGTTCGGAATCTCCAGAGTTCCTTTCCGTTATTTGTGTCTACGGCGTAAAAATTGTAGTCGTTGGAGCCGAAATATATTACACTGTTATATATCAAGGGCGGGATGAAATTTATTATACATCCTCCAGTCTGAAACCTCCAGATCTCTTCGCCTGACTTCTTATCCAGGCAATACATATTCCCATCGTAAGAGCCGATAAAGAGTTTATCCCCTTCTGTAACAGCAGAAGAAACGACATCCCCTCCCGTCCTGAACCTCCATTTCTCTTCTCCTGTTTTCGAGTCAATCGCGTAAATGTTGTGATCCCTTGACCCAAAATAAATCACGTTATTTTCGATCAGAACGGTCATGCAGATCTCCCCGCCCGTTTTGAAATGGAAAACCTCCTCTCCACTCTCCCTGTCGATCGCATAGAGATTCCCGTCTGAACAACCAACGCAAAGAACACCATCCCGAATGAGAGGAATGGATTCGACAAATGCATCATTCCCTTTGAAACGCCACTTCTCTTTTTTTGTTTTCAGATCCACAGCGTACAGATAATGATCAAGCGCTCCAAAGTAAACGACGTTTTCATGAACCGTGGGACCTCCTGAGATACTTCCTCCGAAACCCAGCTTCCACCTCAGGGAATACAGCCTCGGCTTCTCCACAACAAGATCGCTCATCTCGGTCTCGAATCCTGTCTCTATCAACATCCAGATCCCTATCTTTATCAAAAACTTTTAAAATTATAAACGTTGGTCTTGTTTTAATTAATCTTGGAAATAGCTTTTTCCTGGAGGTGATTCATTCCTTGTTTTTAGTTCCTGATATTCTGGATCATAAATTTTAATAATCCTGAATTTACCAGACATTGTTTGAGTTTCCTCTGTTTCTCCCATTTTTGTTTGTTCAAAAATTATTATTTCCCCCCAATATAACCATTTACCATCTATATTGTGAACGAAGTAATTCCTGTTTGGTGCGTGATGAAAATCTCTTATACGTGGTTTGTCATGAAATTCGTATACTTTACCTTCAAAATCTTTTGCCGTGTATGGGTTCTCTCTATGTTTTTCCAAAATTAGTTCATCAGCAGGGAAACCTTGCTCGGTTGTTATTTGCAGTGTATCATTCAATTCAACATAACTGCCCATAGATTATTGGATAACCTAAAATGTTATATACCTTTCGATCGGGACTAACTTTTTATTACTGAAAAACCAATCTCGTTTATGAATCTGCTCATTCCGAAAATCCAGGAGATCGCCAATAAGATTTCTTCTATTGAGGGGAAGAGGAAGAAGCTTGCGGAATTCCTAAAGAACGTGAAAACCGATGTGAAGCTTTCGGAAAGGGTTGAATCCCTTGAAATCAACGACATGAAGATCTCAGCGGTGGACGGAGGGATCGTGAAGCGAAGTCTCCACGGGTTTGATTTTGTCCTCTCCCGAGGGGTTGGTGTGTGTTTCTGTTACAGGAAGGGGAAGATACACAAGGTTGATTACCACCCGAGCAAGATGCCCACTCCCGAACTGTCCGTCCTTGAGGCGTTGTCAGACCTAGACTGGGTGCACACGACATCGATCGTGAGGCAGCGGACAGAGATCAAAACGGCGATAGAAATAAGTGAGAAGTTAAAGCCAGATCTCCTTCTCCTGGACGGTTCGATCATCCCTCACTACCAGGACCGCCCGGCGAGGACCTCGAAGATTCATGGAAGTTACGAGGAGATGATCTCTCTTTACAAAAAACTGTTTGAGAAATGTCTGTCACGAAACGTGATGCTGGCAGGGGTTGTTGAGGATTCGAGAGGGACGAAGTTCTGCGGCATCGTTAACGAGAAGATTCTCTCGAAGGTTTCGCATGCGAGCGTTCCAGAGCTTAAGGGAATCCTGGAAAAAACAAGGGACACGAATCTCCTCTACTGGATCCTGCAGGAAGGGGAGAGGACGGATGTCTTCCCTTATTCCGACAGGGCGAAGGAGCATCCTGTGATGAAGGATTTCCAGGAGTTCGGGGATAAAATATTCTCCTTCTACATGAAGACCGCGAAGTTCGACAGGCCCATAAGGATCGATTTCCTGGGGGAAAAAGAGCAAGCGGAGAAGTTCGCCTCTGTCATTTTCTCGATCTCCTCGCATCATTCGGGCTACGGTTTGCCTAGCGTTCTCATCGAGGCTGATCAGGTGGCGAAGCTGGCGGAGGATGATATAGATAATATATACGAGCAGATCCTCACGCAGACAGGATCTCTGCCGAGTATTTTCAAATTGAGAAGAGATATGCGGCCATTCTAGTTCTAAATTGCGCACTTCAGGAAGGGGTTGTGGAAATTCTGTTTAAATGCAGGCTTTCCTTTGTCGTGCTTTTTTCAAGCGGTAATTTATCTATTCTAACTTCATTCAATTTACTTTTTAAATGACCCATGACTTTCTCTCTACTTTCCCTTACATTTCCATTTTGGGGCACATAAACTGCCCTCCCCATTTTGGAATCTTCTAAAAATATAGTACTTTTTATTGGAAAATCATAAAAATCCAGTCCTCCGTATTTGAATAAACCTCCTTCACCCAATTCAGGTTTGATATTATTTTTTAATTGGAATCCTTTCGGAGCATCCTTTACAACAACTGCCCATTCCTTTTCTGATAGTTTTAAATTAGAGACATCTATTCCGAAATCGCCTTCTATAACTCCACGGAATTCAAGCTCTGAAAGTGAGATGTCATCAGGATTTTCTGCCCTGTAAGCACGAGCTATGCTGGCCGTTGAACCGATTTTTCTGAAGTTGGATTCTGCCACATAAACATTACCTTTCTTATCTATCATGTAATCGACACCAAAAGTTCCATATAACCCCCTTTTAGGTATGCTCTGGCCAATAGTTTTGGCATACTTTATCATCTCTTCTTTTTGTGATTTGGTTGCCTTTGAAGGACTTATTGCTCCCCTGTATTTCGTACCATCGTCGAGTATCTGATCTGCCATGCCAACCACAGAAACTTCGCCGTTTCTGTCTGCTATGGCCATTATGAAAGGTGAAAGTTCCACATCTATAAGCTCGGAGATTACGTATTTCCCTTTATTTTTAAGTTTTTGTAAATCAGCCTCTCTGTATATTTTCGCTACTCCATTACCTCCACTACCCCTTGATGCAGCAACGAATGCCTTGCCTCCGTGATCTTTGAAAAAATGATCCCTGTATTTCTGAACAAGTTCATCAAAATCGTTTGCCATGTAACCTTGAGGTACAGGAACCCTAAGTTTTTCAAACAATCTTCTTTGAAAAGTTTTATCATCATACTCGTCGAAAACTTTGGGGTTACCACCTATCAAATGTATCCTTTGTCCATCAATAAGTCCGTTATAATCAATTCCACCGATGCTGAACGCATCCACATAAAGATCTTGCTGGTTTTTTAGAATCCTTTCAGCGATTCCCTTTAAAAATTCGCTTTGATTTGCTTGTATGTTCAAATCATTCTGTTTAACTGGAAGGAAATAATTTTGATCAGGATTTACAGCCCAAAATGCTGCCAGATGCCTGTTTATAACTATAACTTTATCCTTGTTCTTGTAAGGAGGTGGGATATTAGGTAAAACATGTATTATTTCAACAGGTTTTTGGTATTTCTTCTCCAAAGTCTCTTTTAGGTGTGGAGTCGTTCCAGCATATTTTACATCTTTACCTAAAAAGAAACCATAAGCCTTGTTATGATCTATACATGATACATTAGAATAAACAACTCCATCATCTACAAGTTTTGTATTCCTGTAAAAATCCTTCTTTATATTAAAATTTCCATTTTTCATTAATTAATAGTAACACTTCTGTGTTATTGAATTTTCTATCAAAAATTTTTGTAAAAAAGTAAATATTTATATATATTATTATAATAATACAAAATATGGTGAAAAACAGGGGATTGACCAACACTGAAAGATTAGTCATGGGAAGGCTGGAAATGGATGCGCGGACATCCTTATCGAGGATAGGAAAAAGCGTCCGCAAGAGCCAGCAGATCGTCAGTTATACTGTGAACTCTCTTGTGGAAAAGGAAATAATAAGGGGATTTTATACAATTGTTGATTATTCCAGGATGGACATGCTGAACTTCCGCGTTCATTTCCGCGCGAAATACCTTGGCGACAGGAATTTCAGTGAGCTTATAGATTATCTGGTTTCAGAGAAGCACACGTCCTGGATCGCGACAAGGGGAGGGGGTCACGACGTCGTGTGTTCTTTTCTCACACCGAACCCTTCCAAGTTCAACAAGATATGGAAAGGTATAATAGAGAAGTTCCCTGAACAGATACAGAAATACGTCATTCTGACGACCATCGTGAATATTGATTACGGGAGGAAATACCTATTCAACGACAACCCGAAAATCCCACAGAAAATTTACGGCGGGGACAAGGAACCCGTTGAGATTGATGAAACGGATATGAGAATACTCAAGGACCTGTCCGAGAATGCCAGGATGAATTCTGTAGAGCTTGCAAACAAGCTGTCAATCACGCCGAAAACTGTCATAGGAAGGATAAAGAAGTTGATAAAGGAAGAGATAATACTGGGATTCAGGCCTTCTGTCCTCGCAAGGAACATGAATCACGTCTCTTCCCTTTTTCTCATAAAATACCACAACGTTTCCCTAGGAGGGGACGAGTTCATAACCTACATCAGTAAACACCCCAGCATTGTGAGAGCGGTGAAAACAATCGGTGAATGGGACATGGAACTGCAGGTGGAGTCGGAGAACGTGGCCGAACTGAGGAACGTGGAGATGGAGATTCGTGAGAAATTCGCAACCCTTATAAAGGACCTTTACAGCGTCCCCCTCTACATGACGTACAAGAAAACGTTCTTCCCAGGTTTCCTTGCAGATTAATATTTAATACTAGTTTCTAATTCTGAACCATGATAGAAGCTGTTCTTTTCGATCTCGATAACACCCTGATAGACTTCATGCTCATGAAGAGGAAGTCATGCGAGGCTGCGGTAGATGCGATGGTGAGCGCGGGCCTCAAAATCAGCAGAAGAAAGGCAATGGACATCCTCTTCGATCTCTACGGGGAGAAGGGGATCGAATACAACCGGATCTTCCAGGAATTCCTGAAGAAAACCATCGGGAAGATCGATTACAAGATACTCGCGAAGGGAGTGGTTGCATACAGGAAAGCCCAGATAGCGTACGTTAAACCCTATCCGGGAACGGTTAAAATTCTCCTGAGGCTGAAACAAAAAGGTATGAAGTTGGGGATCGTATCCGATGCTCCCTCTGTCAACGCGTGGATACGCCTGGTGGAGATGGGCATAGAGGATTTCTTCGATGTGATTGTTACGCTTTCGGATACAGGGAAGGAGAAACCATCAAAAATCCCTTTCCTGGAAGCTGTCAAGAAAATAGGTGTGAAACCAGGGAATATACTCTTCGTTGGTGATCGCCCCGGAAGGGACATAAAGGGCGCGAAAGCAGCGGGAATGAAAACGGTTTTTGCGAAGTACGGGAATCTGGAAGGGATCAAGAAATCCGGGGCGGACTACGAGATCGAGAAGATTGAAGACCTGCTGAAGGTGGTGTGAAATTATGGAGTTGGGAGAAGCCATTCGAAATCGTCGGAGCATTCGCTCGTACACGGACAGGCCTGTGGAGGACGAGAAGATTGAGAAAATACTCGATGCCGCTCACTGGGCGCCTTCAGCGGGGAACCTCCAATCGGTTGAATACATTGTTGTGAAGGACAGGGAAATCAAGAACAAACTTGCGGAAGCTTCCTACGGGCAGGCACAACCGAGCAAAGCCCCTGTAAACATCGTGGTCTGCGTGAATTATCCGAAGATCTCCCATTATGGGGAGAGGGGAGAAACCTTGTATTCGATTCAGGAGAGCGGGGCTTGCATACAGAATTTAATGCTCACCGCGCATTCCCTCGGTCTGGGAACGTGCTGGATCGGGGCTTTTGATGAGGGAAAGGCGAAGGGAGCATTAGGGATCCCCGATCACGTTAGGCCCGTGGGGATAATAACGCTTGGATATCCGGATGAGAGCCCGAGATCTAGCAGAAGGGGTTTGAAAGAGGTTGTTTTTAAGGAGAAATACAAAGGGTAGCCTAATCTTCTGGGAAGAATTTGAGCGCCTCATTCCAAAGATAATCATTCCAATTATTTCCAATTTCCTTTACTGTTTTCTCAGAGAAGTTGTTTTTATTGGCTTCTATTTTCCTCTCTACAGCTGGTGGAACATAACCACATTTTTTCAAAAGATCAAGCAGTTCCTGTCTTTGTCTTTCGGTCCAGCCATCGAATTTTACCTTCCTGTAAAACCTGATTCCCATTTTTGCTACATCAACCAATTCTATCATCCCTTTCGACCTTGGAACATTTTCTTCAGAATATCCTATTAGAAACTTTGCTTCTTACTCGCTCTCCGCAAGGTAACCCCAACCGCAGGTAACATGCAAACTTCTGCAAAATTCAGGTTGGAGATATTTTTCAACGGTTTCTATTGCGATTCGGTTTGCCTCTTCATGTTCTTCAATAAGTCGTTTGTCTTTGGGGAAGGCGGGAGGAAGCTCCCCAAGAATGCCAGCAGTAAAGGGGAAATTCCATGGCTTCGGACATCTACCGAAGTATAAAGTTAGTTTCGCGTATTGCTTGGTCATTATTAGGATGGGACAGAAAATTTTTTAAGCGTTGTATTTCGGATTTCATGAGAATTTGTCCGGTGTTACGTAGTCCCCGAATTTCTTTCGTGCGTCTTCAAGTCTTTTTCTCTGCTCTTCCAAAATTTTGAATACGATTGCTGGCGTATCCCTGACTTTTGTTTTGTAGATGTTCGTGATCCTCCCGATCTTTTCCAGGTTTTCGGGGATCCTTAACTTGAACTGCTCGTTGTATTCCTCCCTGGAGTAGTCCTTTCTGAGAACCTCTTTGAAAAGTTTTCGCAGGTCCTCGTATCCCGGGATCAGGCCCGTGGGTGTCCGGATCGCTTCCGCTTCCCCCTGCGAGCGGAGCTCCATCCACTTGAGCCATACCGCTTTGTCAATTTTATCGTTCAGGAATTCACCTTTCGGACCCTTCAGGAAATAATTAACGGAGAATATCTTGGGAGGACTCTTCACGTCTTTGATAAAATTCAGGTGGTGCTGTATGTATTTCCCAACAGGGATGGAAAGGAAATCGAGGTTCGCCATGGGGTTGTATTTCCTGACGCCCCTCTCTCCCAGGGTGGCTGCGGTGGTCTCGGATTCGAGTGAAGCTCCCATCGTTATCACCCCGTGGGTCCAGTCGAAGGATTCCTTTACAGAGACCCAGGTATCCGAATCCCTACCCCCGTATATTATTCCCCCAACTCGAACTCCCTTGGGGTTGTCGAGTTCGGTATCGAGGTTTTCGAGGAGTTTCACGTCAAGCGTGAATCTCGCGTTCGGATGGGAAGGTGGGATTTCATTCCCTTCCCTGTCCTTCTTTCCCTTCGTCCATTCTCCGGAATGGTTCCTTCCCCTTTTCGGGGTTTCACCGTCTTTCCCTATCCAGTGTACGCCCCCTTCTCTTGTAACAAGAACGTTCGAGAATATTATTTCACCGGGCCTGTTAAGAATCTTCCATATTATGGGATTGTCCTTTGAATTAACCCCCATTATTATCCCGAATATCCCTTTCTCCACGTTCACGGCGCGGATCTCCCGGTTAATTTTTTTCAGGTAGGATATGTCGTCCCCCACTATGTTTTCGCCGGGGATCATGGAGGTCGATGTTTTCCCGCAGAGGGAGGGGAAAGCGCCAGTGAAATAGGTTTTTCTTTGGTTAGGTCCGTGAACGCACATCAGGAACATGTGTTCGGTTAGCCAGTCCTCCCTGGAAGCCCGGTTGATCGCGAGCCTCATCGCGAGTTTCTTCAGGCCTATCGTATTTCCTCCGTACTGGGTGTTGGCGGAATAGACGGTTTCGTTCTCAAGGTCAATGTATATCCTTCTTTTATCGATGTTCCTGCTCGTGTTCTTTTCGTCAAGCTCGCCCTCGCTGTGAACGAACTTGAAGAAGCTTTTCGCTCGCTTGAATTCTTCATAACCTTTCCTGTACAGCAGGAATTCGCTGTGCGCTACGTAGGGTGAATCCGTTAACTGGACGCAGGGGATCGAAAACTCCGAATTGGCCGGGCCCAGACAGAAGAAGAGGATGTAGAGCGTATGTCCCCTCATTATGCCCTTCATTATGTCGTGAATTTCTTTCAAGCCCTCATCCCTGTCCATAGAGCGTATGTGCGGGCCGAGGTCCTTTCCCTTGGGGACGAGGAACTTCGTTCGCTCCTTGTCCCTTGCCTGATCATAATAGCTGTCGAAGTGAACGGTGTGGCCTTTGAGAGCGAGTTTCTCCTCTTCCCTGTTTTTTATCGCTTCCTTTCGGATGAAATCCACGTCCTCCCCTGAATCGCTGCAGACAAAGACCTTCGAAGGGTTGCAGAGTTCCATAAAAACAGCGATGAATTCATGGAGTTTGGGATTCTTTATTTCCATAAGCTTCCTGTAGTTTTCCTCTCCCAGCCTTGCTTTGAGTATCTCTTTCGTTATCTCCATCCTGCCACAATTATAATTTGGTTCCGGTTTCTAATTAATCGAGAAGTTCCCTTTCGATCCCCTTGACGCCGGGTATGTATGCTATCTTCTCCTCGATGTCTTCCATTATGTGCTTGAAGAACCTGTGTTTTTTCGGGATCTTCAGAAGTAGTTTGACCATCCCTTTGTCCAGTTTCACGGATTGAACGATCCCCAGGCTGACGATATCCCTTCCCACACTGGGATCCATTACCCTTCGTAGCCTCGATCTTATCAATCCCTCGTCCAAGTCCTCCTCCTTCGCGATTCCGTGCTTTTCCTCGTAGTTCCTTATAGCGGATTTCAGGCCGTCAATCGCCAAGACAGAACAATGGATCTTGACAGGAGGAAGACCTCCCAGCGCTTTCGTGATGTCAGAGAACTTGATATTCTTGGCCTGCTCGATCGTCTTCCCCTTGGCCAGCTCGGTCATCACGCTCGTCGTTGCGATGTTCGCGGCGCAGCCGTAGGATTTGAACTTTATATCCCTGATCACGTGGGTCTTCGGATCTACCTTTATGTAGATATGAACGATATCCCCGCAGGCGAGAGACCCTTCGGTGGACTTCCCGTCCGCGTTCTTGATCTCGCCCACATTCTTGGGGTGGGTGAAGTATTTGATCACCTTTTTTGAATACATATTCAACCCTTCTCCTTGATTATAATTTCCAGGTCCTTCTTTGTGTGGTCGTTGACCATTTCTATGGCTTTCTCTGGCTTGACCCACATGAAATCCGTTATTTCCTTTTTATCGACCCTGACGTCCGTGTGTTTCGCCCTGCAGAGGAAGTCTATGAATATGAAGTGTTTTTCGTAATTGAATTCCCTGGGTCTGATCGCATCGGAAACGTTTAACATCCTTATTACATTCACGTCAAGCCCGATCTCTTCCTTTACCTCCCTGCGGAGGGCGTCCTCCATTGTCTCGTTAAGTTCCACGTGCCCTCCCGGGATGGTGTATGTGTTCCATTTGGGGGATTTCAGCACCAAGACCTCTCCTTTATTGTTGAGTATTATCGCTCCCACGGTGGGCTCGGGGTATTTTTGGTCTTTCATCATTAATCACCTGTCTTATGGAATTTTAAATGTATATAACAGTGTTATATAAAAATGTTTATGCCTCTGATGTGATTATTTAGACCGAAAATCAAAAAATAAAGGTGATTGGAATGAAAGAGGTTCATATCTGGGATGTCGGCGGATTTGTTAAAATCTCCGATAAAGCTAGAAACGAAATGAAAGTGTTAATAAAGAGGTACAAAGTTTCGAAATTATCAAAGGAATTGAAGTTTGATAGAGAAACGATATACTCAATCTATTCGAAGGGGAGGAAGCAATCCATTCATTCGGTTCCTCACATAATTGAAATAGCGAACGCTCTTAATTATGATCTTTACAAATTAGAAAAAGAAATCACTCATTATGGTGGAAAACAGACAAATATGTATAATTTCAATTTTCCATTCGCTCCAAGCCCTTTACATATAAGGGCAGTTACGATTCATGGTGACGGCTCTTTTAATAAGAAAAACTTTCAGGCAGAATGGTATCAAAAACATAACAGAATTCAATATATGAATCAAGTGTTGGATGAAATTTTTGGCAAAAATGCTATAAAATCGTACAAAAAAGATAATTTTATATCATCGATCACAATACCAAACATACTGGTAAAATTAGTTTGCAAATCTCTCGATCTGGGAATTGAGGATTTTAACTCTGGTAAATTCTTTGAAAATGTATCCAAATTATCAATTGATTACCAATTTCAGGTATTTGCTCAATTTATCATTGATGAAGGACACTTCAAAGATACTACGTTCACAGTCTCTCAGCAAAAACAAGACATAAGAAAGGGTTTTTTGAAATTGCTTGATTCTTTGGGGTTTGAACATTCAAATCCTAAAAATACAAAACAGGATATCACAATTTATCTGTACAATTATCCTAAAATTATCAAATACTTGGACAATGCTGTAAATAAATACGGGAGTAATGCCGGTTTTTGGTTTAAAGAGAAAGAATTTAGAGGCATGCATAAAAGATGCAATCCCAGAAATTCGAAAATGATAATAGAAAGTACGAATATAAACAAAAAGATTTTCAAACAGTTAAGAAGAAAGAAAAGAGCGTTCTCTTACGAAGATATCAAAAAATTTGGAAGAACTTCTAGAGAAGCAAATAAGGCAATAAGAAACTGGAAGAAAAACAATCTAATTAAAAGAATGGGTTTTAATAGATACAAGGTGATTTAGAGGAAGATGTTGAAAATATAGCCTAATAAAATAACTTGCGGTATAGTGATAATTGGTAGCCAAATTGCAGCTTTTCTACCTATATTATGCCATATTAAACCTATTTCGGTTACATCTGTAATCACGCCACTCATCAAAAACACGAAGGAATTTCCGAAAGCTCCGCTCTGGTTAAAGATCTCGAAAGATAAGGGAGCGGACCCCTCGGAGCAGACCTCGATGACCGTCGCCAGTATAAGGGTGACGGCCAGCCCCAGTATGGTCGGCCCGAGATAGATCATGAACCATTCGTGGGGGACGAACGCGCGGGCAAAGCTCGCCATGAACATGCCTATTATGATCCACCACAGGACCATCTTGGAGAGGGACCAGGATCCCTTCATGACGCCCTTGATATCCCTCTTCAGGTTTTCAGCCGTTGGTTTGTATCCCTCCATCCTTCTCTTCGCGTCGTTCCACACGGAAAAGTCCTCGTCAATCCTTAGGTCACAGTACTTGCATTCGATCCATCCCCTGCGGTCCAGAAGCTGGTAGACCAGGCCCGTAACTATAGCTATTATAATAGCGGATATCACGATGTAAAAGGCGTGGAAGCCGAAGAAGCCGAACAGGAGGACAGTGACGGGAAGGTTCGCCCAGGGGGAGGCGAGCAGGAAGGCTATGACAGCGGGGGTGGAGGCTCCCTTCCTGTAGAGCTCGATCGCTATCGCGAGGATTCCGTGGGAACAGGCGGACATGAGAAACCCGAAAACCACCGAATAGAGGATCGTTCTCTTCTTGTGTCTGGTCAGATACCTCCGAATGTATTCGCCGGGGATGAAATGATCTATCACCCCTCCCAGCAGGAATCCCAAAAGCAAGGCCCACCAGATCAATCCGAGATAATCAAGGAAGGCGAAGGTCAACGGGCTGAGGGATTCCACAAAATACGAAACCACCAAAATAATCCCAACTATTAGCGAAACCACGAACAACCGTTCCTTATACCACCTTTTCTCGGGTTTCGCGCATTCAACACATTCCTCCTTTTTTCCCTTAATTCCGTGTTCCTTCTCGTATTTTTCAATGCAGTGCTGGCTACAGAAATAATGTCCGTGCTTCTTAATGTGACCCTTCATGCCACATATGGGATCGACCCTGTTTTCCTTTTTCATTGTAGACACCAACTGTCAACTGAACTAATATTACACTGTAATATATTTAGAGGTTTCAGAATAAAAAGAACCTTTTCCTTTCCACGGATATCTTCAATTCTTCCCCGCGTTTCAGCATCTCCCAGTATTTCCTGTTGTTGATGCATCCCGGATCAGGCGCCTGCACGTCCCCGAAGTATCCATATGCTCTAGCTCGACACCCCCCGCACACGTATCTGTATTCACACTTCCCGCATCCCACGAAACTCTCCCGCTCCCTCATTCTCTTAAGAACGGGCGAAGTCCCCCAAACGTATTTCAGCCGATCCTTTCGGATGTTCCCGATCTTTATGGGAATGAAGACACAGGGCTGTATATCCCCGTTGGGTTCAAGCCCGCAGTATAATCTCCCGGCTCCGCAGCCGCCGATGAATTCTCCGAGCTTTTTCGTTCTCCCCTTCATGCCCATCGCGGCCTTGTTGGTGAAGTGAGTGGTAACTGTAGCGCCCCCAGCGAATTCAAGCGCGATTCTCGCGTACTGGGGAGCGGTGGAGAGGACGTTAAGCTTGCATGAACTGTCCGTGAGTTTGGAATACAAAAATTTCTGCAGTTCCTCCCTCTCCTCGGGTTCAAGATCTTCGCTCATTATGTCCTTCCCCCTCCTTGTCGGGATGAAGTTGAAGGCAATCAACCTGTTCGCCTTTAGGTTGTTCTCAACAAAATCCAGGAGCTTTCGAATGTCCCTGAAGTTTCTTTTCGTCACGGTCGTAGCTACGCACGTATCCAGTCCCGCCTCCACGCAGTTCCTTATCCCCTCGCAAGTTTTTTTCCATGCACCTTTAAGGCCCCTGAACTCATCATGCTCTTTTTCGAAACCGTCAAGCGAGATTTCGACATATTCTATGCCCGAATCCTTGATCTTCTTGACCATCTTATCCGTCAGGAGCGTCCCATTGGTGGCAACTGAAAGATAGAATCCCTTCCTGACAGCGTATTCCGCGATCTCGAAGAAATCAGGCCTTATAAGAGGTTCTCCTCCTGAGAAAGCGATCGCCACCACTCCTGATTCATGAAACTCGTCCACCACCCTCTTCGCATCCTCTGTTGTCAGCTCATCCTCTGCGAAACCCTCCGCATCCTGATAACAGTGCTTGCAGCGGAGGTTGCATGCATGCGTGAAGTTCCATACAACCAGAAACGGCGAAATTGTGGTCTGAGGTCTCTGGATACCGTAATAAGCGATCCCCTCGAGAACGTTCACCAACGCCCTTCTGAGAACGATGTCTTTCAATCCCGTCCTCATTTCACTGTGAGGAACCCCGAATGACTTCGCTCCCCTCTTTATCGCAAAACTAACGATCTTGTATGCCAGATCATCCTTCCAGTCCCCTTTGACAGGCTCGCCCGCGCACTTCCTTAGAGCCAGCTCAAGCCTGTTATCTCCGTTGTTTGTCTTTCCGCACGCGAACTTCAGCAATCCCCTGGATACAGGATTGCCTAACCAGACCTTTACCGTGTTCGCGACTAGGTTTGGATCCCTGGTGTCCAGAGCGATTCCTTCGGGCATAATGATCACGAATATAACGGCGTTTTAAGAAATTTCGATTTTTGATTTATAAAACTTTAGTCACACCAGCCAGATAAATCCTATTACCAGGGCGTACACAACAATACCCAGAACGAAATATATCGCTTTCCCCTCTGTTTCCTTCGGGATGGAGTCCCTGATCACTATGTAGAGCAGGCTGCCCACGATGAAGCCCAGGAGGGCCTGCAAAAGATTCGAAGGGATCATCGCGAAGTACGCGAGCATCACGCCAAACAGTGTTGAGAATGAAAGAACGATTTTTAATATGATCCTTTCCCTGATGCTTATGTGTATCCCTTTCAGGGAAGCGGAGCTGACGGCCGTGTGGAAGAGGATCGGGATGAAGAAGAGCAGGCCGCTGATCATGTTTATGCCCACGAGCTCGACCAGGAGGATGCCTATGATGAAATGATAGAAAAAGAAGGTCGTGGAATGAGCGATCTTTAGTTCCTCGTGAAGGGTTTCTTTCGATTGGTGCTGGTAGATGTGTTTCTCTATCAGATGGAATGAGGCGAAGCCGGCGAGTATGAAGAGGAAGAGGAACTGGTGGAAGGGTTCTATCCCGCTGTAGACCTCCGGGAGAAGTAGGAGAAAGATATAGGTTATGGAAATTCCCGCCACGAAAGAGACCACTTTGTGCCTGACGGCAGGATCGCTGGGCTCGATTCTTTCACTGAAATAATGAACCACTGCCAGAACCAAACCCAAGATTACGGGTAGCATACTAATTAAACTATTGTTTGCTCTTATAATAAGTTTAAATTTTTAACTGATCAATATCTAACGGAGGATATAAGATGAGATCCAAATTATACCTGATAATGCCTGTCTTAATCACCTTAATCCTGGTTTTCTCGATTATAACGGTATCGGCAGAATTCAGCGAGGGGATCAGAACAAAGTTTTTTGACAGGGATACCATTTTTGAAAGGGTTATTGCTGACGACGTTGATAAAGAGCGCATAGAGTCGTTCATGGAAAGGGGCTGCTCCCTTATACACAAACTAAAACGTTCATCCTCATTTGAGTGCCCGAAAGATATCGTGCCGAGATTGAACGTGAGGAAATCCAGGATATTCCACATAATGGATCTTGATGCGGACCAGCAGACAGGAGCGGATAAGGTCTGGGCCGAAGGCATAACCGGGATCGGAGTGAATGTCGCTGTTCTCGACACAGGGATAGATACTGATCACCCAGAACTCCAGGACTCCTATCTGGGTGGTTACGACTTTGTTGACAATGATCCTGTCCCGGAGGATGACCACGGGCACGGGACGCACGTTGCCGGAATAATAACCTCGAATGGAGGGATTGACGGGGATTCTAAGGGAGTTTCCCCCTCCACGGGTGTATACATGTACAAGGTCTGTGATGCAGACGGTTACTGCTTTGAGGACGACATGACGGCCGCGATGGAAGCTGCTGTTGAAACCGATGCTAAGATTATTAGCATAAGTATAGGAGGGGGAAGTTATACAGGGGAGAATTGCGATTCAGATTACCTGGCGGACAGGGTAAACTGGGTTGTGAGTCAGGGATTAACGGCAGTGGTGGCAGCCGGAAACAACGGTAGAGGCGTTTCTTCTCCTGGCTGCGCTTCGGGAGCGATAGCAGTCGGAGCTGTTGACAGCGTTAATAACGTTCCCTACTGGTCAGGCAGGGGGGAGGCGCTGGACATCCTAGCACCCGGAGTGAGCATATATTCAACGTATCTTAATGGCGGATACCAATACATGTCGGGAACGAGCATGGCCACACCTCACGTAGCAGGAGTTGTTTCGCTCTTGCTCGAAACCGATCCCACACTTACAACGAGCGAGATAAAGACCGCTATTTACGGCACGACGAACCCTGCAAACAAGTGTTACGTGTGCACAATGTGGTGGGGGTATCGTTGTTTCAGGCAGGCAGAGACTACATGCACACCAGAGATAACAGGGGCTGGTGTTGTTAACGCTTACGATGCGTATTTGGCTCTCAAGCCTTCAGGACCGGAATGTCTGGCGGACGGGGACTGTGATGACGGATTATATTGCAATGGGGCTGAAACGTGCGTATCAGGATCCTGCCAGTCAGGAACCTCGATAGACTGCTCTCACGTGAGCGATCAGTGCAATGAGGGAATTTGTGATGAAACCAACGATGTTTGTACAAACCAGCCAAAGCCGGACGGGACCCTCTGTAACGATGATCTGTTCTGCAGTGTAAACGAAACCTGCCAGGCCGGAGTGTGTACTTTAGGTTCTGCAATGGATTGCGACGACTCCGACATCTGCACTGCTGATTCGTGCAATGAAGCCACGGACTCATGCGAACATTCACCGGCTGCCGCGGACGGAACTCCCTGTGACGATGGTCAGTTCTGTACGATAAATGATGCTTGCACATCAGGAGTGTGTAATGGGGTGGCGAAGGATTGCTCGGACGAGGTGGCATGCACTACAGACAGCTGTAACGAAGCGAGCGATGCATGCGAGAACACGCCTGACGATTCATTTTGCGAGAATGGGTTGTTCTGCGATGGAGCCGAAACATGCAATCCCCTGCTAGGATGCCAGGCAGGAACCCCGGTGGTTTGCAATGATGACAATGAATGTACAATAGATGCCTGTAATGAAGGGATCGATGCGTGCGAATACGCGAACGCGGCAGACTACACGGCATGTACGGGAGGGTTTTGCTGTGGAGGGGTGTGTTCTTCTCCGATCTGCTCACTTGATGCGGATTGCGATGACAGCAATGCGTGTACGACAGATACCTGTAACTATCCGGGAACCTGTGAGTCCTCCTGTGTTAACGATCCCCTAACCTCTTGCATTGACAGCGACGGGTGCTGTCCCTCAGGGTGCGATCAAACGAATGACAACGACTGCCAGGCAACAACAAAATGCTGGAGTTCCGAATACACGTACATCAAAAGGAGCAGCAGCCAGTTCAAGAAATTCTGTAAGTGCGCGGAAGGGACGTATGCGTACGAAAGCTACGGTTATATCTGGGGAAGGCGGACAGCGCACCAGTATGAAGATTCAGAGGATAACGAAAACTGGAGCACGATATCAAGCAATACCTACTTCCCGGCGTACAGGGTGAGATGCACGGACGGGAACTGGTATTACACGAACCAGGATTATTACTACGGTTAAACCGTTTTTATTTCACAAGATCGGTTACCTTCCTGAGGGTTTCCACGAACTTATCGCATTCCCCGATTGTGTTGTACAGATAGAAAGAGGCGCGAACGCTCCCGTCAAGTTTGTGCATGTTGAACCATGAGTGGACGCAGTGGGCTCCGGAACGGACGCATATGTTCTCCATCTCATCCATCATCATCGCTATTTCATGGGGACTCGTTCTGCCCACGTTGAAGGAGATTATTCCTCCCCTCTTTTCCGGTTCTTTCGGCCCTATCAGCGAGACTCTTTCGAAATCGATACCCTCGGTTATTCTTTTGTTCAATTCGATCTCATGCTTCTCGACGTTCTCCTTCCCTATTCTCATGAGATATCTAGCCGCCTCCCCCAGGCCGATGATTCCGGCGTAGTTCTGAAGGCCTGCCTCGAACTTTTGGGGCAGATCCTCGAACTGAGCCTTGGTATGGGTTGTGTCAACAACCGTTCCTCCCCCGACCAGGAAGGCCCCAAGCTTCTCCAGCAGATCCTTTTTTCCGTAGAGAACCCCTATGCCTGAGGGACCCATCATCTTGTGGCCCGAGAACGCCAGGAAGTCCACTCCTAGCTTTCGGACGTCCAGGGGATGGTGAGGAACGCTCTGCGCCCCGTCCACAAGGACTTTCGCTCCGTGATCATGCGCGATCTTTACGATTTCCTTTACCGGGTTGGTTACGCCGTCCAGGTTGGACGTCTGGCCTATGGAAACGAGTTTCACTCCCTTGCTGATCTGGTTTTCGAGATTCCTCAGGGAGAAGGTGTTGTCCTCGTTCGATTTCACGACCTCGTGTGTCACGCCCTTTGGAGCGAGCGCATGCCAGGGAAGAAGGTTCGAGTTGTGTTCCTTGTCCGTTGTGAGAATAACGTCCCCCTTCCCGAGAGCGAAAGAATTCGCCACGAGGTTTATCCCCTCTGTAGTGTTCTTGGTGAAAATTATCTCCTCAAACTTCTTCGCATTTATGAACTTCTTGATCACGTCCCTCGCCTTTTCGACCTCTTCATCCACCCTCTTCCCCAGCTTGTGGAGACTTCGCTCTCCACATGAGGGGTATTCCCTGTAGTATTCGCAGATCTTCTCTATGACCTGGACCGGTCGAAGGGTCATGCATGCATTGTCAAAATAAATTATGGGCTTCCCGTTTATCTCCCTCTGCAGGACAGGGAAATCCTCCCGGATCTTTTCAACATCCAGTCCCATTCTATCCCTCCATCAGCTCGCTGTCTATAATTTGTCTGAATTCGTTAAAAGTTTTTGGACCCACAACAACCTGGTCGTTTATGAAGAATGTGGGCGTCCCGTAAACACCTATCTCAAACGCTTCCCTGAAGTCCGAATCGACCTTTGACTTGTATTTATGCGAT
>WVZE01000022.1:0-231 GCA_011772645.1 Candidatus Aenigmatarchaeota archaeon
GCACTCGAAAGCGCTGTCGTCAAGTTTTGCATCGAAGGTGAAGACTTCGGTTTCGTCAGGGTCAATCATGTATCCGCCTATGATGGAGGTTTCATATTGGCAGTAATGATAAAGAGCAGTACGATCGTCAAGGGTCCAGCCAGTTGGAGGAGTACCGCATGTGAACTCCAATATACCAGGATCGGCATATCCGTCACCGTCCACGTCGCGGTATATACGTACCTCCCTTAT
>WVZE01000022.1:365-14289 GCA_011772645.1 Candidatus Aenigmatarchaeota archaeon
GCGACCAAAATAGAACTAAAAAGCGAATTTTTCGCCAATACGAAACCTTTACTCATATTAGAGCACCTCCACCTTAAATCATATAGATAGTTTTAAAGATGGCAAAATTTCTGCCATCTTCTTTTTTGTTCGAGTTAAGCTTTATATACCTTTCGGCAAGTGGCATCAACCTTTATAAAAGCAGTCTGTTCCAAAGACTACTTTCCCGTGAAAGTTTGTTTAAACATTGGGTTTTGATCGTGATTGAGAAAGGGATCGGAATCAGTTGTTGTTCTTGATCCTCGAGTTCTGTTTCTTCGCGCTCACTGTTATTTCCTTCTCGAGGCTTTTGGTGTCGAACTTCCTGCCTATCCTCAGGAAGATCTTCTTGAGGTTGTCCCTGTTGACGGAGTTCAGGCCCCAGACCGAGCGGAGGAGTTTCGAGCCCTTCTTCTTGAATTCCCTGACCTCGACCAGATCGTAGTCCTGGAGGATGTCCAGGTGGTAGAGAGCGGTTCGGTGTGAGATTCCCAGGCTCGTGGCGATCTTTTCGGCCTGGAGCTCGTTGTTCAGGGAGTTCTTCAGAAGGTAGAGAATGCATAGCCGGTTGAAGTTGGAGCAGACCATGGACGTCGTTAAATTCAGCTCGATCGAATCGACGTCTATTATGGCTCTGTCCTCCTCTCTCATGAAATATCACAGCAACGGGTAAAATTTCGTTGATTATGTGTTTCCGGAAAGGTTTTTATACCTATGTGGTGAAAAACGAAAGGTATTTAAAACTATCGCGATGGCTCAATATTATTTTTTAAAATCGGTTTGTTCCAGAGGATTTCGCTTTATTAATATTGATATATTACATTAATTAATTATGAAACTCGAAGGCAAATTATTAATCTGTTTTTTCATACTAAACTAATTTAAAAGTTATAAAGTTATTATTTAATAGTAATTAATATGAAACTTAAAGAGATTTTTTTCGCAAGGGACAGCGAACTGGTTGCAAGGGAATTGGTAAGGAAATACCTAGTGAGGGAAATCGGTGGTAAAATAGTTTACGGAGAAATTACTGCAACAGATGCCTACAAAGAAATGGGCAAAAGGGACAATAAAAGCATCTTACATCCACCAGGGAAGATTTATATCTACAATCTTTACGGAAAGCCCACTCTTAACATCTCTACGGAATGGGAAGGTATTCCTGCCTGTGTCCTGATCCGTGAGATTGAAAAAGACGGCAAAAGGCTCGGACCAATAAAACTCACCGGAGAACTGGAAATAGGTTATGAGTTCGACGGTCTTTCCATCGAAGGGGAAGAGCTCCACATAGACGACTTGATTTTTGAGGAGATTCCCTCGAACATACCTACCTGTGTTAAGAGGTATAGGTTGAAGTAGGTGGTGTTAGTAATGAAAAAACCTTCTGGTTATTGGAATAACCCGAAGACTGTGGATGAGGCGTTTGATGAAATATACAAGGAACTGGGGAGGGTTCCTACTTTCAATGAGTTTAACAGAAAATGTAGTGGGGCGTTAAAGGCGATAACAGATGGTAGATATAATTCTGAAATTAAAAATTTGGGTGAATTCTTAGCTAGCAAAGGTCTCGAATCACCTTATAGAAAGGGCAAATGGACGCCTGAGGCTGTGGATAAAGCATTTGATGGAGTGTGTAAGGAATTAGGAAGAGCCCCTACTATTAAGGAATTTGCAAAGAGTTTCAGCGGTGCATTGAATGCCATATTTCAAGGTAGATACGATCCTGAGATAAATAAATGGAGCAAGTTCTTGAAAAGCAAGGGATTTGAGCCTTATCGACAAGCTGATAAATGGACGCCTGAGGCTGTGGATGAGGCGTTTGATGATGTGGTGAAAGAATTGGGAAGAGTCCCTACATTTGAGGAATTTTCAAAGAAATGTGGTGGAGCGGCAAATAGGATAAAAAAGGGTAGATATGATTCTGAGATAAGAAACTGGGGAAAGTTCTTGACTTGTAAAGGAGCTAAACCATATATAGAAATTAATAAATGGATGCCTGAAATCATAGAGAAGGTGTTTGATAATTTGTGTGAAGAACTGGGAAGGGTTCCTACTTATGTGGAATTTAAAGAGAAATATAGTGGGGCATTAGATGCAATAGTAAAACTTAGGTATAATCCTGAGATAAGGAATTGGGGACAATTTGTTACTCATAGAATAACATCTAAACTTCCTGAAGTATTTACTTTAGATAATATTTTGGATCTTGGGTTTAATGATAAAAAAGCCAACAACATAGTGGAGAATGCACTAACACTTCATAGAATCTACAAGCTTAATAGTGAATGTTACACGACAAGCAAAGAATTGTTCGAAACTTATAAATCATTACAAGCTGAGAAGAAAGGGGGGGAGGTCACCAAAAAACGCAGATACCCATCCTTACAAAAAAGCTTGAGGATATTCCCTTTGGAGACTGAAGGGAATCTTGTGATGGTTGAGCCTTATGAAGGATCCAGAAAAACTGAAAGGAATGGGATAAAGGAACATGAAAGAGGTGAAATGAACAGTGTAAGTAGAAAAATTATAAAAATTCTCAATGCGGCCAATATAGTCCCTTCGGATGCTTTTGAGTATGAGAATGAACTTGCGAAAAGATTTTCAAGCAAGGGGGAATACATAAAGGTTTATGAGGAAGGGCTTTTCCCGTTGACAACAAACTTAATGAGGATTATTTTAGAGCGGGAAAATGGAAAAAATATCCTGGATATAGGTAGTGGTGTGGGCGCACCAACTCTGCAGGCCATTATGCAGCTTGGAAAGGATTTTCATTATTCGGGACTGGATTGCGTGGATGAGATACAGCAATACAACAGGGAAAAATATGGCGAGATGTTTCACACATTAATGGTTCCTTATGAGATGGGCAATGTAGAAGGAGAATTTGACACTGTAACAGCTTCCTTGGTTCTTGATTCATTGAACCTTCCGGAAATCTTCACAACACTAATGGGTTCTCACCAGTTTCTGGAAAGTGATGGAAAGATTATCACGGTTCTTTCCAAAGCGAGGGAGGAAAAGGTCCAACAGGTACTATCTATTCTTAAAGGAATGGGATATGAACTTGAGATTGAACCAAGAAATTACTATTTCAATTTGAAATTGAAGGACATGGCTGGCAAGACTGTGAACAATTACTTTTACATTATAAGGGCACAAAAAGAAGGCGAACTGGAAAGCCTTGACCTATCTAAACAGCAAGAACTTTACCTAGGACTGTGCTACCTCAAGGCAGGGAAGTTTAAAGAAGCTAAAGAGATCTTTGACGATCTTGGATATTCTACCGAGGAAGCAGCCAGAGAACTCGTTAGACTAGAAAGACATGATTACAAAGAACCTCCATTCACCTTGTTGAAAGATTTTATCGAAAAAAGGCAAATCGAAATTGGAAGGATAGAGGGATTAAAGAAGGGGGCTAAAAATTCTCTCCGCTATCTAGAGGTTACAGATGTTTGTGAAGGCTTTGCTTTGGAGGTTGGTGGTAATGATTTTTCAAATAGAGAAATGTTGGAAGAAAGTTTAAGGTATCTTAGAAATCCTTTTTCTATTCATGATAAAAAACTGCGTGGTACTATTGAAGAAGGTGTAAACGTTATTAGAGGGAAATCAAGGAACAAAAAAAGAAGAAGATTCAGAAAAGAGCTGAGGAAGTATTTACAAACCCTGCTTAATTCACTGGATTCTGACATTTAGAGTTATTATATATTGAATACATACTATTTTTATGAAACTCAAGGGGAGGCCCACCCTTAAGGAGAAGAAGCGCTACGTGTTCTTTAAAGTCCACTCCAGCGGGGATCTTGACTACAGGATGGTCAGGGACGGGGTGATGAACTCTCTCCTGAACTGGCTCGGGGACAAGGATCTCGCCCTCGCGAAACCGAGGATTATTAAGAACCTCTGGGACCAGAAAGGCAAGCAGGGGGTTATCCGCTGTTCGCACAGGTATGTGGACGACGTCAAGGTCTCCCTGGGCCTGGTCCACCAGATAGGGGATTCGAGAGTGATAATACAGACCACCAGGGTATCGGGGACGATAAAATCAGGGAAAAGGAAAAATTCTCCTAGGAATCAGCTTCCATGAAAAAGAAATCATCATCCATGAAACGGGGAGGCCTGGAATCCGAAAAACATTCCTTCAATTGTTGCTGAGCGTAGTATTCCTTGTAGTTGTATTCGTTTATGTAATGCACATTGTTGGTGTTGGGGTAGTTTGTTCTTCTCACCTCGCGAAAATCTGGTATGAATATCGAAAGCAGTTCCAGGGAAAATTCCTGCGAATCGTTCCTTGGCATTAATCTGTTGAAATAGCTTTTCAGGTAATCCAGCCTTCTTCCCTCAGGAATACGCATTGCCTCTGACCTGAGGTTCATGAAATTCTTCGTTCCCTCTGACTCAAGGAAATGGTAAAGGATTTCAAGCAGTTCCGGATCATTGTAAGTCTTTAGCAGCTCTTCGCCGATGTGCCATTCATCTATTCTTCCCCGCATCTCTTATATTGGAGAATAAGTTTTTTAAGGCAACATGCACGGTTAAAAGATATAAATATATTGCCTAGAATAATAGTGGTTATATGGTCAAGCAAAAGTTTCCAGAGACCGATCAGAGGGTCTTCCACAGAGTCTTCATCTGCATGAAGTGCGGGGCGAAGCTGAAGGCCGATCTTCTAAAGGTCAGGGCAGAGAAAGTGAAATGCAGAAAGTGCAAGAGAAAACAGCTCAGGCCGATCCACAAGGAGCACAAGGTTTAGTTCTTTAAAGTTTTTATATAAATCCACCTCAAGTAATATTATGTTCGAGCTGATCGATATGATGAGGCCCCTGAACTGCCTTATGGGCGGGTTCGCGGCATTTATCGGGGGGCTGCTCGTTGTGGGTTCTAACGTGGGCGGGTTCTACCTTCCATTACTCTACGCGTTTTTCGCAGTCCTCGTGATAACCGGGGCAGGAAACGTATTCAATGATTACGTTGATGTGGAAGCGGACAAGGTTAATCGACCCAAAAGGCCGATCCCTGCGGGGAAGGTTTCGAGGAGGTCATCCCTTGCGTTTTCGATCATACTTTTCCTCCTGGGGATCACAGCAGCGGGATTCATAAACTGGATCGCGTTCTTCATAGCCGTGATCAACTCCCTCGTGCTTATAGGGTATTCCTTCGTTCTCCAGCACAAGCTCCTCCTGGGGAACGTTTCAATTGGCTACCTGGTCGGATCAACCTTCCTGTTCGGAGGCGCTTCCATAGGGAACATCCCATTGTTAGTGATACCCCTGATCCTGATGATGCTTGCGATGCTCGCTACGATAGCGAGGGAGATCGTGAAGGACCTTGAGGACATGGAGGGGGATCGGAAGAGCTTCCTAAAAAGGATAACCATGAAGGTGACGGAATCCATAGGAGAGAGGTTCGGCCTGACCAAGGGAGGAGTCAGGCTGAAGTACGGGGAGAGGACGATGATCGTGATAGCGGTTGCGTGTTTAATGTTGGCAATCGTTTTCTCCTACCTCCCATATTATTACGGGCTGATGGGTGTAGGTTACGCCCTGATCGTGGGCTTGGCCGACATCGTTTTCCTGTCATCTATTTACTCCCTGGGCAGGGAAAGGAAGAAAAGGAGGGGCTACAGGAGGATAAGTAAGAGACTGAAAGTCGGGATGTTCATCGCCCTGGTCGCTTTCATCGCGGGAGTGTTCATTTAAAATCTTCTTCTGATCCACCTCTGTGTAAGGGGATTTAATTTGATATCCAGTTTAACAATCCCGTAAACATTCTCTTCAGGATTATAGTAGACGTATACGCCCTTCAAACCGCTGGCTTCTTCCAGTCTTGGATCCTCAGGGAAATCAAACGGCCCTGATACGCTCGTGTAAAGCTTCAAAATTTTTGTGTCTCCCATACGCTTAATTTGGGCAAAAATTTTTTAAAGGCAGCCCATCAATAAGTTTACTATGGAAAGGAAATACCGCTTCATAAGCAACCGGATCCTCAAGAACTCGAGAGAGGAGGAGAAAGGAAGGATGAGGGTTCTGGTAAAGACAGATTCGGACATAGCGGAGACGGATTACGAATGCCCTGAGTGCGGGTTCAAGGAGCACACCGAACCTGAATGGAAGAGGCCTTTTTCTGTCACCTGTTCTAAATGCGGGTTCGTAATGAGGCTTCCGAAACTGAAGGACGAAATGAAGAGGGAGAAAAAGAAGGCAAAGGCCTGAATTCTCTGAAATTTTTCATAAAAAACGCATTTAAAACCCCTTTCCAAATTTAAATATGGTCGTGGATAAAGATCTTCTGAAGATCCTGGCATGTCCCAAGTGCAAGGGGGATGTGAGGGAAAACAAGATGTTCCTGATCTGCAAAAAGTGCAGGCTTGCGTATCCAATTCTTAGCGGGAACGTCCCGAACATGCTGATCGATGAGGCATGGCCTCTCGGAGAGGCGGAGAAGAAAAAATTCGAGCACGATCTGAGATTGTAAATTCAATTCTGGATGCTATTTATAAATACACGCCAATAGAAATTATAGATACGCTGGGATGGCGGAACCAGGTTAACGCGCCGGACTTGAGCACTGGATCTTAGGAGCTATCGGTTGACGTGCCTTGTGTACGTCCTTCGCTAGCGGTGACTTCATGGCTTGACTCGGATACGGCGGAGATGAAGATCAACCAAAACCAGTATCTTACATCAGCGAGTCCTCGGACGAGCGATGTCAGGAGATCCGGTGGGCTTTTTGCCCGTGCAGGTTCGAATGAACCTTTTACTCAAAAGCTTCAATGGAAAACCAGTAGCTAACGCGTACAAGGTTTTGGATGTCCTGCTCCCAGCGCTTTCTCATTTTATTCTAGATTTCACGACAGGAATAAAAGGGAGCGAACACAAAATTATATTATGTTGGAAGTCAGGAAGGAGGGCATTGTTCTTGAACCGACAGATCTTGAGTTTGAAAAGCGTGCGGTTCTGAACCCTGCGTGCGTTAAGATCGGAAATGACGTTCACATGTTCTACAGGGCCGTGAGGAAGGGAAATTACTCGAGCATAGGCTACTGCAGGCTGGACGGACCGCTAAAGGTGGTGGAGAGGAGCAAGAAGCCTATCATGGTTCCTGAATTTGACTACGAGAAGAAGGGGATTGAAGATCCCAGAATCGTATTTCTAGAAGGCGTATATTACATGTTCTATACCGCGCACGACGGGAAGAACGCACTCGTGGCGTACGCCACGAGCAAGGATCTGAAAAAATTCAAGAAAAAGGGGGTTATAACCCCCAGAATGACGTATGATGAGGCGGAGAATTTTTTCACCGAATCTAAACTAAAAGACAGATATTTCTTTTTCGAATCGTTCTACAAGACAGAGCATGCGAAGGACGTACTGTTATGGGAGAAGGATTCGTTTCTGTTCCCGAAAAAATTCAAAGGGAAATTCGCTCTCGTACACAGGATTCTCCCGGACATTCAGGTAATTTACTTCAATGATTTCAGGGAACTGACAAACAAATTCTGGGAGAATTACTTGAAACACCTGGGTGAGTACGTGGTTCTCGAATCCAAGTACTGGTATGAATCAAGGAATATCGGCGGGGGCTGCCCGCCAATTGAGACTAAAAACGGGTGGCTTCTTATTTACCATGCGGTTGAGGATTCCAACGAGGGGAGAATTTACCATGCAGGAGCAGCCTTGCTAGACAAGAAAAACCCGTGCAGGGTGATAGGTCATCTTAAAAATCCGATCTTCTCTCCCGAAAAGAAATGGGAAATCAAAGGAAACGTTAATAATGTGGTTTTTCCGACAAGTGTAGTTGTTTTTGATGACAGGCTTTACATTTACTACGGGGCGGCAGACAAGCGGATTGCCGTTGCTTCTGTGAACATGGATGAACTTCTGGAAAAACTCTTGAAAAGCGGAGAAAAATGATTTTTTAAATCCAATAAACATATTAAAGAAATGGCAAAAAACGAAAGAAAAAAGATACTCTTTATGAGTACATACCCTCCGAGGAAATGTGGGATAGCGACTTTTACCCAAGATCTTGCGACAGCGATATCCAAAAGTACGGATTCTTCAATGGATCATGAAATAATTGCAATGAACAAAAAAGGGATAATTATACCTGATTATCCAGAGGAGGTCGTTTTCCAGATAAATGATGGGAATATTCAGGAGTATACTGAGGTTGCAAATAAAATTAACAAAGATAATTCCATAAAACTTGTGAACATCCAGCACGAATTTGGCATTTTTGGAGGATATTATGGAAAATATCTACTTAAATTCATCGAAGCATTGAATAAACCTCTTATCGTGACGTTCCATACGGTTGTACCGCACAGCATACACGAGAGTAAGAGAAGAAAAAGGGTTGTACGGAGAATTGCCAAAGGGGCCAAAAAAATTGTTGTTTTGAATAAGCTTGCGATTGATATTCTAAGGGAGGATTATGGGCTGGATGGTTCTAAAATCGTTGTCATTCCTCATGGAATACATGAAGTGTCATTCGAGAAGAACGAAAAAGAAAAAGTGAAATTTGGATATAAGGATAGGATAATACTTACTACATTTGGATTTTTTCGGAAATCTAAGGGGTATGAATACATTATCGAGGCGCTCCCGGAAGTCATTAAAAAATTCCCGAATGTTCTTTACATTTTCATCGGAGAGACCCATCCTGCTGTAAGAAAATGGGAGGGAGAAAGCTACCTCAATCTTCTAAAAAGGAGAGTTAGTAAATTGGACATTCAGGGTAATGTGAAATTCATTCACAGATACGTTGACCTGGAAGAGCTTATAAGATACCTTAAAGCCAGTGATTTGTATATTTGTGCAACAAAAAGCTCAGGTCAAATCACGAGCGGTACCCTTGCATACGCGATGGGCTGCGGGAGAGCCGTTGTTGCGACACCGTTCCTTCATGCAAAGGAAATAGTTAATTCAGAAAGGGGTGTATTATTGGGCGGCTTCAAGAAACCAAAATTAATAAGCGAAGGGATTATCAAGGTCTTGTCAAATCCCTCCTTAAGGGAGGAAATGGAAAGGAACGCATATGAATTCACGAGGCATATGACGTGGAGTAACGTGGCTGATTCTTACCTAAAGCTTTTTAACGAATATATGGAATGAATCATAGTGAGGAAAAATATTTCTCCAGTTCCGGTTTTTTGATGGTCGCCACGCAGACGTACTTGTCCGCACCGCCGTAATAATAAAAGTAAACTCTATTGAATTCGACCAGGCCTGTCCCGAATATAACGTTGTTCACCTTTCCATGCAGCTCGAATTCTTTGTTCGGACTCATTATTGGTTTGTCTGCCCTGTAGATTATTTTGTGGGGGTCGTCTTTATCCAGAAGGGCGATGGAAGGTTGGAAATTTTTCTTCCAATCTGACGTGTTGAAAAATAGAACGAGTTTGTTCCGGAAAACGAAAGGTGGAGGACCTGTTTCAACATACCTATCATCGAACATCCCTTTTCTTACATTCAGGAGGATTTTCTTTTCCAGTTTCCAGTCAAAGAGATTCTTTGAAGTTGCAATCCGAATCTTTTTCCCTCCTATGAACATGAAATATCTTCCCTTTATCTTTTCAGAGAACAATGCGGCGGACTTTATTCCCTTGAGGATTATGCCGTGTTTTTTCCAGTGGATCAGGTCTTTTGAGGTCGCTAGCGAGGTGTTTATGTTCTCGCTCCTTTCAGGATACATCCCATCGTACGATGTGTAAGTCATGTAGAACTTATCGCCTATTTTAGTAATCCTCGGGTCCTCACAGCCCTGTTTTTCCTCGGGAAGGCTCGGTCTGATCACCGGGTTGTTTTCGTGTTTTTCGAATTTATATCCGTCTTTGCTGGTTGCAAGGCATAGGGTCGAAACCCCGGAATCTCCCTCCGCGCGGTATATCAGATAGAATTTGTTCGCATGAGCAATCGCGGCAGGGTTGTAGGTGAATTTGCTTTCGTAATCCTTGTCTGGGTTAGGACTTATAACAGGATTGTTCTCGTATCTCTTGAACAGCATAATTTGTTATGATTTCGAGATTATATAAAATTCTTTTACTAACAGTTTAAACATAAGTTTATTAACCACCCTTTTCTATTTTATTAATGAAATCGTTTAATAACGAAAAAAATCGTCCTCTGACATTGTTTCTGAGCAGTTACCCTCCAAGGAAGTGCGGGATATCAACTTTCACCCAGGATCTGTCAACAGCAATAGACGGATTAAAAGACTCGGAACTCAAATCCAAATTCATTGCGATAAACGATAACGGAAATTACCAGTATCCCGATGACGTGATGTTCCAGATCAACGAGAACGAGGTTCAGGATTACGTGAAAACTGCGGAAGAGATAAATGGTATGACAAACGTCAGGCAGGTCAGCATTCAGCACGAATTCAAACTCTATGGCTCTGAACACGGGGAAAACCTGCTCTCCTTTCTTGAAACGCTGGAAAAACCTGCAGTAACGACCTTCCATGCCGTCCTGTCCTATCCCTCGGAAAAGAGAAAAAGGATCGTCCGGGCAATAGCTGAAAAATCAGCGAATGTAATAGTGATGTCCAATAAAGCAGTTGAGATCCTAAAGGAACATTATGGAATACCCGGTTCGAAAATTACCGTTATTCCCCACGGTGTTCACAACGTGCCTCCCGGGAACAACCCGTCCGAGAAGGGAAAACTGGGATATGGAAACAGGGTTCTTTTGGCATCCTTTGGTTTTTTGAGACCGGGGAGGGGAGCGCGTTCTTCCGGAAGGGGATACGAATACGTGATAGAGGCGATGCCTGATATTGTTAAAAAATTTCCCAATGCATTATACCTGATAATAGGCGTAACGCATCCGAAAACCGTAAAAAGAGAGGGAGAGATGTACAGGAACTCTCTTGAAGAGAAGGTCAGGGACCTGGGCCTGGAAGAGCACGTGAAATTCATAAACGAATACGTAAGTCTGGATGAATTGTTCACGTATTTGAAAGCAACGGACATCTACGTCTGCTCGTCCCTTAACCCTCAGCAGGTTACAAGCGGGACTCTTGCATATGCGATGGGCTGCGGCTGCGCCGTTGTTTCCACCCCTTTTTTTCATGCAAGGGAAGCTATTACTCCGGACAGAGGGATCTTATTGGATGATTTCAAGGATCCGGGGTTATTCAGCAAAGCTATCATAAAAATACTCTCGAATCCCTCTTTAAGGAAAGAGATGAAGAAAAATGCGTACGAGTATATGAGGGGCATGACATGGTCAAGAACCGCGGAATCCTACATGAAAGTGTTCAATAAACACGCAAAGGCTTTCTGAAATTTTGGTTTGAAATTTTTTATCACCGGCAAAAACTATAAATATCAGGATTCCAATAAATAGTCATTTGCTTGTTTACTAAGGTGATTGCATGGAAGGGAAAGATCCTTTTGAATCCGCTCGAAAAAGTCTGAAAGAGGCGATCGATGCTCTCAATGGGAAAAAACCCAAAGGTTCTCGCATTACCCACAAAAAAGGCTGGGCCGAGAGGTTCGTGAAGAGGGGTCTGAAAAGAGGACACTTCTGGATCTGGAGGGAGAACCGGGAGGTCCTGAACGACAAGAATTTTGTGAAGGTGAACGGCTTCGAAAGCCCGCGGGCGAAACTGGGTTTCAGGATCCGCTCAAATAAAATCAAGATCAAAAAGTTCAGAAAAACCCTTAAAAATCCCATAGGGTTTCACGAGGAGAATTTTGATGAATGGGTTCTCAAGAGGTGTGTGAAGGGGAAGGTAAAGGAAGGTGAGAAAGTAAAACGCCACCACCTGGTGGGAGATTACGACACAAACCAGAAAAAATGGACTGACAGGTTCGTTAAGGGAGGCCTGAAGAGAGGACACCTCTGGATCTGGAAGGAGAACCGCGAGGTTCTCGATAACAAAAACTTCGTGGAAGTGGAAGACTACGAGGATGAGGGGAAGGTTGGTTTTAACATCCGCTCGAAGAACGTCGAGCTGAAATGGCACTGGAAGAGCCTGAAGGAGCCCATAAAATTCCATAAGGAAAGCCTTGAGGAATGGCTCCTGAAGAAGACGATCCAGCACGGCGAAAAATTAATGGAAAAGGTGGGATGAGAATCCGATCTGCCCGAGAGATTTTTTATTTTAATTATAAATATTATAGAAATTATATGCGCCGATAGTCTAGCCTGGTAGGACACGGACAGGGAAATCCTGGTGTAAGCTTCCCAAGCCTGTAACCCGGGTTCAAATGACCCTTTTCAGAAAAGCGTCAACGGAAAAAGGTCTGAACGTCCCGGTCGGCGCATTATCTAAGCTTAACCGGGATGCAAAGATTTTCTTTGTTGTTTGCAGTTCTTCCGCAACACGTGCAGATAAATTTCGGGTTCGAAGTCAGTTTTTTAACCTTTTCCACATCAAATTTTCTTGCAGGTTTGGTTAATCTGCACATTTTATGTTCTGGTATATTGTCACAACTGCATTCTGAATCATTAACACAGCATTCATTTTCCATGTTAATCTATTCATTAAAAGGCTTTTAAATTCATGCGATCGGCGCGTTATATATTTATTTAAATCCAGAAATCAAAAACAGGTATTGATCTAAAATTGGGGGTTGAGTTATGGCTGATTATGCAGGCGTGGGGAGCAGGATAGTGGCGATCATAATAGATACCATCATTCTATGGATAATTGCAGTTATCATAGCTATTCCGTTGGGACTTCTGAGTGCGTTTACGGGAATGATGACGGATGTTACAGCGATGATGAACCTCTTCGCCAATGCAGCTATCTGGGGCACGTTTACAGTAGTTAACGCAATAATATGGATTCTGTATTTCTCCTACTTCGAATCCACCTCAGGGCAGACCCCGGGCAAGAGAGCGATGAGCATAAAGGTTACCAAGGAAGACGGGAGTAAAGCGACGTTCGTGGACGCTCTGGTAAGAACGATACTCAGGATCATAGACGGGATTTTCTTCTACATCCTGGGACTGATCATAATACTGGTAACAGAGAAGAAGCAGAGATTAGGGGACATTCTGGCAAGGACGATCGTTGTGAAGGCTTGATTTTTTCCTTCATCCTCTTTCCTCTTGGAATTTTACCCAAACAAATAAATTCAACCAAAACAATTATTGAACTATGGCTCTTGAAACGTTCGTTCTCATACTGCTCGCGACCGTGATAAACAGTTTTATAGGTTTGATAGGGGTTTTGACTCTTTGGATGAGGGATAAGTCACTTTCCAAAATCCTGATCATACTTGTCGCCTTCTCTGCCGGGGCCCTGCTGAGCGGGGCTTTCTTCCACCTGATGGCTGAATCCATCGAGGTGCTGGAAGCAATGACAGCCTTCATATACCTCATGATAGGGTTTATCGCGTTCTTCCTCATGGAGAGGTTTCTACACTGGAGGCATTGTCACGAAGGGAGGTGTGACGTCCATCCCTACACACAGCTCGTGCTTATCGGGGATGGCATACACAACTTCATTGATGGGGTCGTGATTGCGGCAAGCTTCATGGTGAGCATCGCTTTCGGGTGGGTCACCACCCTGTTAATAATACTTCACGAGATACCCCAGGAACTTGGGGATTTCGGGATTCTGGTTTATGGAGGTTTCGAAAAGATCCGAGCCCTCGGATTTAACTTCCTTGCCCAGGTCACATGCATAATCGGAGGGTTCGTGGGGTTCTTCCTTTTGTACACCCCGGAATCGATCGCCTTCCTCCTCCCTTTCGCGGCCGGAGGCTTCATCTACATCGCCTCCTCTGATCTCATCCCAGAGCTCCACAAGGAGGAGAACCTCAAGAAATCCATGTTATCGTTCGTGTTCTTCATAATAGGGATAGTGTTCCTGTTGGGGATTAAGATCTTGGTGGGAGGATAGGTGAGAGTATGGATAAAAATAAACTTTGGAAGCTCATAGCTGCCAT
>WVZE01000022.1:14428-48980 GCA_011772645.1 Candidatus Aenigmatarchaeota archaeon
GGAGAAGAAAGGTGTGAAGCTAGCTGTTTATGTTTTCGGGATTCAGCTGGCTTTGAACGTTGTGTGGTCTCTCCTTTTCTTCGGGCTGCAAAATCCCTTTTTCGCTTTTGTTGAGATCGTTTTCCTGTGGATAGCAATTCTTGTAAACATCATATTATTTTACAGGATATCGAGAAAGGCGGGAATAATTCTGGTTCCTTACATATTATGGGTGAGCTTCGCGGCCTTCCTGAATTACAGCGTGTGGGTTCTGAACATCTAAACCCCGCATCCGCATTTTTTCATTCTGAGAATCTTTATCTGATCTTCGGAAGAATTGATAAACCTTTCCTGTTTTGCCTTTCCCTTTGCCAAGGATTGGTCAAGACAGCTTCTATGTTCATACCCTCGATTGCACATCTCCCTCGCCAGTTTTTCATGCCTTGCATATAGAGCTTTCAGTTTCCCCTTCCACCTAAGGGTTTCCGGGTGTTTTGAATACCCCCTCTTCCCCTCGGTCAGTATGGACCAGATCGCATGTATTTCCCTGTGCTCTCCCAGCAGGTGGTTTCTGCATAACTTCCCAGGAGGAATGTCCCAAACTCTCATAAAAATCACAAATAAATTATGCCTTACCACAATATAAAATATGTTATGGGATTCCCCGATAGCTCCCTTCTTGATCGCCCTCCTAATTCCACTCGCGTACAGCCTCAAGAAGAGAAAAAACCTGAAACCGATCCTGGCGATAATAATATGCTCGCTGGCGATGGTTGTTTTCTATCCGCTCATATACCATCTAGGCCAGGCGATTCCCCTCTTAGGATACACCATATGGAAGTTCATCCTATTCGTCTTCCTCCCGGTAATCACGGTCTTCTACGTGGAGCGGTGGGATTTGAAAACGATTTTGCCGAATCTGGGCGTGAGGAAGGAAAATATCAGGAAGAGCGTAGTTTATGGTGTGCTCGCGGCTCTCTTTACGATTGCGATCACCGTCCTCGTCACGACCTCTTCCCAGTTCGACCTGACCTACAGGGTCATCATGTTCTTTGAATCCTTTACAGAGGAGTTCTTCTTCCGAGGTTTACTCTTCCTCTATCTGCTCGCAAAGACCAATCGGAAGATAGCGTATGTCACCTCGATCCTCGGCTTCATCCTGATCCATCCCCAGCACTTCCTTTCGCCCTTTTTGATCTCAACCATCATGCAGGGAATCCTTCTCACGATAGTCACGGACAAAACGAAAAACATAATCGGAGCGTGGGTAGGGCATGGATTGAACAGGGTTTTCCCTGTGCTGATAAGGGGATTGATCTAAGATCAAGTGGTTAAAACAATTTATTTAACCTATTCCAATTATTAAAATCAGGTTTGTTAAATCCTTGAAATCGGGTTGTCTTATGGAGAATCCTGAGGTTCTGGGAAAGGAAGGAAAAAGGGTTGTTCTGCTCGGAAATGAGGCGATCGCGAGGGGAGCGATGGAATCAGGGGTGGGGGTTGTTGCTTGTTACCCCGGGACTCCGAGCTCTGAAGTTCCCATGACTCTGTCGGATGTCGCGCAGGAAACGAAAAGCCTTTATTTTGAATGGAGCACGAACGAGAAGGTAGCTTACGAGGTGTGCGCTGGAGCGGCGTGGTCTGGTGTTAGAGCGCTCACAGCGATGAAGCATTTCGGTCTGAACGTGGCGGCGGACTCTTTCTTCCCGGTAATATTCACAGGGGTGAAGGGAGGTTTTGTCGTGGTCGTGGCGGACGATCCGCTGGGTCACAGCTCTGCTCAATCAGAACAGGACACGCGTTTCTATTACAGGATGGGGAAGGTTCCCTGTCTCGAGCCTTCGGACACGCAGGAATCCAAGGATCTCACGAAGCTCGCCTTTGAGATCTCGGAAAGGTACGAAATTCCTGTTGTGCTTCGAATAACAACGATGGTCTCGCATTCTGCAGGGACCGTGAAGCTCGGGAAGATAAGGAAACCCAAAACCACAGGGAAGTTCGTGAAGGATCTGAAAAGGTATTACAATATCCGTCCTAACCTCCAGGTCCTGCATGCAAAACTTATCGAAAAACTTGATAAGATCGAGAAGGAATACGGGATGAGGCTTAACAGGATCGAGGGGAGGGGAAGCCTGGGGATAATAACCAGCGGTGTTTCCTATCAGTATGTCAAGGAGCTGGGCAGGCTTTCGAATGTAAAGATCGCGAAACTCAATCTGACTCATCCCATTTCGAAGGCATTCGTTTCAAAATTTTTGAAGGGTCTGAAAACAGTTATAGTCGTGGAAGAGCTTGAACCTGTTGTGGAAAATTTCGTCCGGGAGGTCGCGAAGGATGTGAACTCTGGGTTAAAGATACACGGCAAAGACATAATGTCAAGGGTTGGTGAATACACGCCCGACAGCGTCCTCCAGGCGGTCGCACCCATACTTAAGCTAAGGAAGCCGGACTTCAGAAGGCATGATCAGGACCTGAAGAAGATAAAGATTCCTGTTAGAAAACCTGTATTCTGTCCGGGATGCCCGCACAGATCGACCTTCTATGCAGTCAGGAAGGTTATGGGCGACAATGTGGTATGGGCGGGAGATGTTGGCTGTTACGTCCTCGGTATATTCGAGCCCTTTGAGATGCAGGACTTCATGATATCAATGGGGGCGAGTCTCGGTCTGACCCATGGGATAAAGAAGGTGAGCAAGCAGAAAGCTGTCGTGTTCATAGGGGATTCCACGTTCTTCCATAACGGCATGCCGGGTCTCGTCAACATGGCAAGGCACGGGACGAAGCCGTTGGTTATGATAATGGATAATGGTATAACAGCAATGACCGGTCACCAGCCGCACCCGGGAACGGAAATAGATGGTATGGGTATCCGGAGGAAACCCATTCTTATAGAGGATGTTGCCCGCTCCTTCGGGATAAAGAACGTCCGCGTTGTCAATGCCTTCGATCAGAAATCCCTGCAATCCGCCATTCGCGAGTTATCCAAGAAGGATGAACTCTGCGTTATAGTTTCCCGCGGGCTGTGCAGGCTTGTGATGAAGAGGAACGTTCGCGCCCAGGGAGGAACGCTGACGAAGTTCAAGGTTGTGAACAACCAATCGATTAACTGCAAGGAGCTCGTAAAGAAATTCGCATGCCCGGCCATGGTGATGAAAGGCGGGAAGGTCTTCATCAGGGAAGATGTCTGCCTGGGTTGTGGTGTATGCATGCAGCTTGCAGGCAAGGGGGACATCTCCCCGATTGTAAAGGGCAAAAAGGAGAAAGAATGACGTACAACATTTTGCTGACAGGGGTGGGAGGAGAAGGAGTTCTGGTTACATCTGTTATTCTGGCAAAGGCTGCAAATCTTGACGGTTATGAAGTTCGAGGCACGCAGCTGCATGGTCTTGCCCAGAGGGGCGGATCCATACCCACTCATTTGAGATTGGGCAAGAAGGTCTATTCGCCGATCATACCACGTTCGGAAGCTGACCTGATTCTCGGTCTTGAGCCCATTGAGGCCGCAAGGGCTTGCTTTTATGCAGGCAGTCACAAGACGAACTTCATAATAGACACCTATCCCCTAAGACCTATTTACGCTGATCTTCTGGGTCAGAAATACCCATCCAACGAAAGTATAAGCAAGATGATCGAGCCCTTTGCGAAGAAATTGATAATGGTGGATGCCTCGAACATCTGTTACAAGAAACTGGGAAACCCGATCTTCGGAAATGTGATGTGCGTAGGGGTCGCCTTGGCGAACGACATGCTCCCCATTAGCGAAAAGAATGTTCTCAGATCGCTGAAAGAGATTGTCCCGAGGGGACTGGAAAAGAACCTGAAAGCGTTCAGGATGGGAATGGATTTCAAGGGGTGAAAGTGCCCATTTTTAAAATTTGGTTTCTTCTATAGTTTTAACCGGGTGGTTTTTATGAGTGATTACATCGAGGTGGAGCCGGGGAGCATAATCCTGGACGTAAAGGGACACCACAGCATAGTCATATCAAGATATAGTGATTTTATTTTGTGCTATCAGTGGATCAAAGAGGAAGGGGAATTTTACAAGCTCACGCCGGAGCGTTGGGATGAATTCAAGTTTAAGTGGTTACCTGATAAACAGGACAAGAGAACGAAAGAAACCCTGCTGGAAAACGCAATGTCCGAGATCGTATTTAGACATGAGTTGCCCTCTGGAGTGGAAGAGGATTTCGTGATTTCTAAAATAGGGGAACTGAAAAGGAATTTATACGAGGGATGATCATCCCTCCTGTGATAAATTTAAGTCAATAACAACACCCGTGTCCGTTGCCTTGTAGATCGTTCTGTCCCCGTCCCTCATTTTCAGAAGTTTGCCCCCCTCCACTGCGTATTCTATCGCTTCGGTGGTGTCTTCTATCCCCTGGGAGATCAGTATCTCTTTGATCTTGTTCTCTGTGAAATCCAGTTTTGTCAGGTCTCCCTCATACCTTCCCTCGGCTTTTCCTATCTCTTCCATTTTAAAATACAGATCCGTGAAATCAACTTCTCCAGGAGGGAGGGGTTTCTTCTCTCTTTCACTGGTCATATATTTAGATTCGATTGACTAGTCTTTATAAACCCTTTAACTGTTCGCGGGTTGGATTTTCTTGGGAACATAGTAATTATAAAAAATTTCTCAACAAATTAAAAAGATCATATGAAAATTGGGGATCTTTTAAAGGGTGTTATTGAAGAGGGGTTGGTCCTTGAGGAGACTCATTTTCCAGGCGGGTCCTGGAGACCGGGGTGATTATTTTGGATTTTCTGAAAAGAATAGGGCTTAAACCAGAAGATCTTGATAAAGAGCCCACGCCGGAAGACCTGGGACAAATGCATTCCTTCACACCACAACAGGGCAGATACGCCAAGCACACGTATCAATTAAGCGACATTACCTCTGAATACCAGTGGGCTAAAAAAAGACTTATGATGGAAGTCGAATATCTTATAGCCCTAGGAAACGAATTTCAGAATTATTATGGAAGAAGGGAAAGACTCATTGAAAACCCCTTCAGTGAAACCCAGAAAGCAGCCCTTAGAAGCCTTTATGAAAACTTTTCTCCCGTTGATTTTAAGAATTTCAGTACAATGGACAATAAGACACATCATGACATAGTTGCAACAATCTTGCTCAGTCTCTATAAGATGCACAAGACAGGCGATATTGTCGATCCAGATCTTATGCAGAGGTCAATGCATGTAGGAAGAACCTCAGATGACATAAATAGCAATGTTTTCAGCTTAATGCTTTCCGATATACTTGCAAAATACTGGCTCCCTTCGTACCTTGGATTGTCAGAAATGTTCATTGAAAAAGCAGAGGATTGGCATGAAGTTCCGGAAGGGTATGAGAGACCTTTCACTGTTGTTGCAGGGCAGACACATGAACAATACGCAGTCCCTATACCCATTAAAAAGATTGCTTCGAACATAGTTGCGCAGATGGAGGAAGGGCTTGCACCTTTCCTTGTAAAAGAAAGCGAAAGTTACGGTCCTTTTAGATTTACAGGGAAAATGGGAGGGGCCGTGGGTAATGATTCTGCAATGCATGCAGCTTATCCTGGACATGAATGGAGATCGTTTTACAGGAAATTTATCGAAGATCTTGGTCTGGAATACAAAGAAACGAGCGATCAGAACGAGTCCAACATGAGAATTCTGCAATTTTTTGAACACGTAATAAATGCAAATGACCCACTTTTGAAGTGGGGTGATGATTACAGTTCATATCTGAGCAGGAAAATGCTCAAGAAAAAAGTAGGAAAAGGTTCAAAGGGCTCTTCTATAATGCCACAGAAGATAAATCCGTGGAGAACCGAGGGGGCGGAATTCTTCTTATATGAAGCCAACGCAGAACTGGCTGTTTACCACCTGCTTGCAAGACAAAGGAAACAGGGAAGTCTCCAGAGGTCTGCAGCAAGGAGATATATAGGAATCCCTTTTTCCAATATAGTTATAGCGATAGCGAGGATAGGGGAGGATCTGAAAAAGACCTTTCCAGATTACGAGGGAATAGAAAAAGAACTTTTAGAACACCCAGAAATTGCCTCCGCAAGCGCGCAGATGATTCTCAGGGCAGGAGGCGTTCCTGATGCCTACGACAGAATGGTTGAACTTACAAAAGGCAAACAGGTAACACCGGAAATTATTGGAGGGGTTGTTGACGAGATGGTTTCAGTAAGGGAAATAACACCTGAAATAGGAAAGGATGTGAGAGGGATATTCATTCATGAGAACAATGTTGGCGATGCGCTGGAGATAGCCTGCAGAGACCTGAGGAGCGCAAGGGAAACGAACGAAAGGCTAAGGGAAGTTTATCACCTGGATGTATAAATTCTCAAAAAACTGAAATTTAAATTAATAATACCTCTATATATAATAATTATTTCATGGGCCGGTGGTCTAGTGGTTATGACGCCGCCCTTACAAGGCGGAGGTCGCCAGTTCAAATCTGGCCCGGCCCATCACAATTAGAAATAGTGTATTTTCGTAAATGCCAATCCACCCTTTCCCTTATCTTCTTTGCATTGTGTTCATTTATAACTTCCATACCAAGAGATGTATGATCTACATACTTTTTCTTAATTTCTTCATCGCCCTCATCAGGTACAAGACATAACATGGGTGTGCCCCTGAAAACTTTCCACAAATCCTTTAATGTTTCGAAATTTTTTCCGTATCTGTCATATGATTCTGATGTCACTATTAAATCTACATGACATTCGTTTTTTAGACATTCTGCCATCCTGATTGCTTCTTTTTGTGTGGCCTTATCGTGATACGGTCTGGACACCATTTCCTCGGGTTCGTCCAGTCCTATAGTGATAATCGAAACATAACAATCATCGTAAATGCCCTCCAGAACAGGTCCTATTATATTGGGATGTTTTCCGTATTGAAAAAATCCTTGAACACATACACAGTACGGGGTGTAAAAATGGAGCACGCGCTTAGAACCTTCTTTCATTTTTTACATATGTCGGTTAATTTTAAATAGATAATCAAGCTATGGAACCAAAAAGAATTTTAAAGCTTGGTTCCAATTTTTTATTACTCTCTTTTTAAATCTAAAGGTCAGAGGGGTCGGATGGCTAAAAAGAAGGCGCATGAGGAGTTGGTGGCGAAGTTCAATGAATTCTTGGAGAAGGTTTACAAGAAAGAGCTCATCAAGGCCTCGAATGAGGGGAACCCCCTCGTGATAGAGTTCTCGAAAATTTACGATCCCGACCTCTCGGATTTGCTTTTGAAGGACCCGGAAAGGTTCTTCGGGATAGGTTATGAGGCCCTAGACCAGATCGAGCTCCCGAATCCTGTTAAACTGAAGGTGGAGGGGATTGACGTAACGAATATAAGGGATCTGAGATCGAGGCATATCGGGAAGTTCAGCTGCGTGGAAGGGGTCGTTCGCAGGGCTAGCGAGATTCGTCCCGAGATCATTGAGACCGTGTGGGAGTGCCCTGACTGCAGTGAATTGATAGTGCAGCCGAGGAAAACGAACATCATACTGAAACCCTTCCAGTGCACGAAGTGCGGGAACAAACAGGGACTGAAACAGGTTGACAGGAAAATGATAGATACGAGGTGGATAACAATAGATGAGCCGTTCGAGCTGACCGAGGGGGAGAGGCCTTCCCAACTGAACGTCCTGCTCTCGGAGGACCTGGTTTCCCCTGAAGGGAGGAGGCTGACCGATCCGGGAAACAGGATAAAGATTACGGGGATTCTGAGGGAGATCCCGAAAGGTAAATATTATTCCGTAAAGCTTGATTTCTATCTGGATTCGAATTTCGTGGAGCCCGTGGAGATCGGGTTGCAACACCTGGAGATAACCAAGGAGGATGAGAAGGAGATCAAGAAGTTCACGAAGGACCCGTTGATTTATGATAAGCTCGTTGATTCGCTCGCTCCCTCCCTGTACGGGATGAAGGAGATAAAGGAATCGATAATCCTACAGCTGTTCGGGGGCGTTCACAGGACCTTGAAGGACGGGACGCACTTCCGAGGGGACGTTCACATTCTTCTGATAGGGGACCCTTCCTCGGGGAAATCCCAGCTCATGAAGCTCGTCCCGCAGATCGTCCCTCGGGGGAAGTATGTGAGCGGGAAGGGGGTATCAGTTGATTATGATGATCCCGTGATTTTCATGGAGCATGGGCAAATAAAGACAGATTTAATAGGGAAGATTATTGACAAGTATTATAAAAAAGACGATCATGGGGTCTTCGTTCCTGTAAAGAATATCAAAGTTCCATCATTTGATCCAACTACCTATAAAATATCATGGAGGCCAGCAAGCAGTGTTTACAGACATGCACATAAAGAACCACTGCACAAGTTATCACTCAAGACAGGAAGGGAACTCAGGGTCACGGCAGGCCATTCTGTTTATTTGCTGCAAAATGGAAAAATAACCACTAAACCTGCAAAGGAAATAAAAGAAGGTGATTACGTAGTTTTGCCATCTTCAATTCCGGGTGCACACGAAAGGGTAACTGAAATAAATTTGATAAAAGAAATATCAAAGTTATCAGAAGGTGACAACAAAAACATACTGGTCGTCACGAAAAATGGAAAGAAGACTATGCATATAGATAATTTCAAGGCTCATGATAACGTGGATAATCATAAGCTTAAATGTAGGTTTTCTGATCACATTATCCCTGGAAAAATAAATGTCGATAAAAAACTGATGTGGCTTCTGGGATTATATGTTGCAGACGGTTCTCTGACAGAGGATTCCAGCCTTTCAAGGAAGATAAAGTTTGACGTAGCCTCGAAAGATAAAAAAATTCTCAGAAAAATAAAAACAATATCCAATGAACTTTTCAATGTAGAACCTCGAATTTACAAGAGAAAGGATTCCGACTGCTACAATGTTTATATATATGACAAAATAGTCTATCTTCTTTTTAAGGAAATTCTAAAGGTTGGTAGGAGTGCAAACACCAAAGATGTTCCGAACATAGTCTTTAACGTCTCACCGAAGGCCCAGACTGAATTCATAAAAGGGTGGTTCGAGGGAGACCATGGAGTAACTATATCAAAGAGGCTCATGTCGGACATTATGTACCTTTATTATATGAATAAAGCCATAGCAACATTCTCTCGCAGGAGAATTAAAAGGACGGTGGAATTCCCTGACGGGCACACATCTGACATTGATAGGGAGGTATTCGAACTAAAAGCACCTGTTCCATTCAAGAAGTTCAAAAATAAACATTCATTTCCTCCTCTTTCACAATTTAGCTTGGATTTTACAGAAATTCTTAGGAAAACCCAATACATCAGGGCCTCACCTTCATCGAAAAAAATTATGTTCTCAAAGTACAGGAATTTGCTCTTTGACAGACTCGCGTTAATAAGGGAAAATTCAACTTCAAGAGAATTGATGAAATCTTTTGGTATGAATAATATTAGATCATGCAGAGCCTACCTAAGAATATTACATAAAAAGGGGCTGATTGAAATAAAAACTACTGTAAATAATCGAAATGTTTATAGTCCCACTAGAAATGCGAAAGGTATTCTTGAAAAATACAAAGAGTTTATGAAGATACTGGAATCGGATTTTGGTTTTGTACAGGTAATGAAAAATGAAAAGGTTAAATCAAGCAGTAAATATGTGTATGATTTTTCAGTGAAAGGATGTGAAAATTTTATTGCAGGATTTGGTGGGATAGTGTGTCACAACACTGGAGCCGGGCTTACCGCAACCGTTACCAAGGATGAGCAGTTCATGGGAGGATGGGTTCTGGAGGCGGGAGCGCTGGTGTTAACGAACAAGGGCCTGCTCGCGATAGATGAGTTCGAGAAGATGAATCAGGATGATCAGATCGCGATGCACGAGGCGCTGGAACAGGGGAGCATTTCGATCGCGAAGGCATCGATCGTTGCTACTCTCCCCGCCCAGACATCCGTTCTCGCGGGAGGGAACCCTAAGTTCTCGAGGTTTGATCCCTACATGCCGATCGCGAAGCAGATAACCATTCCGGATACGCTGTTAACGAGGTTTGATCTTAAGTTCGCCCTGAGGGACGTCCCAGAGGGGGAGATGGACAAGAGAATAGTGGATCACGTATTGAAAACGAGGGAGGAGGATTTCGAGGGATCGAAACCGAAGATAGACCAGGAAATGGTGAGGAAGTACATAGCGTACACGAAACAGAACTGCGAACCGGAGCTAACGCCGGAGGCGGGGAAGATCCTGAGGAGGTTCTACATAAACACCCGGAAGCGAGCGGAGGGAGGGGGCGGTCCGATTCCCATCACGCTCCGTCAGTTCGAGGCATTGATAAGACTTTCAGAGGCCTCCGCCCGGATACAGTTAAGTAATGAGATAAGGAAGGAGGACGCGCAGCGTGCGATCAGGCTCATGCGTTTTTCGCTCCGCCAGCTTGGTTTTGACACTGAAACCGGACAGATAGATATAGACCGCGCGGAAGGGGCGGCGGTTACCTCCACCGAGAGATCGAAAATAAGAATGGTTATGGACATAATAAACGATCTGTCCGAGAAGACCAAGGAGATCGCCCTGTCCGAGATCCAGAAGCTGGCGAGGAAGGAAGGGATAGAGGAAGTGGATGATATAATAGAGAAGCTGAAAAGAGAAGGCCTGCTTTTCGAGCCTAACCCAGGTTACGTGCAGAAGGTTTAAATAATTCATTATCTATTGTTTGCTATGAGTGGGCTAGGATATGTTGAATTAACAGAAAAAGATCCGGAAACGGGGTATTGTTTTACAAGAAAACCTGATTGTGTGTGGGAATGGATGAATGAAATTGATAATATGTACAAAGTTATTGATATGGCATTGCAAAACAATACAGGAAAGAAAATTTTAATTAATCCGCCTGCAAAACATTTTTACGTGAGTCCCGAATAAGTATACAAATTTATACGTCTTTCGCTAATAATTTCTTATGAACTGCCCTAAGTGTAGTGGTGGATCGTACGTTTCGGATGAGGAAGTGGTGAAGGTCCTGGAGAACACCACGCCTATTAAGGTTATTCTAAAGGTTACGTATGTGTGTAGATCTTGCGGGGAGAGGTTCTCGAGGGTGTTCTCGGAGGATGTTGAGGCAAAGAGAAAGGAGGAGTGGGGTCCCTCTCCAGGGATGCCGACCTCTGAGCACGCGGCGAGGCCCGCGCATGCGGTAGAACCAGCGGACAGGCTGAGATTCCTGGACAAGATCTAGCGGATCTCGATGTCCATGCAGATCTTCCAGACCTTTGGCTTGTAAGGAAGGACCTTGCGCGTATCGATTTTCTTTACCTTCCTCTTCATGGTTTTCACCGTATTTCTTACCATATCCTCGGCTTCCCTGAATCCCTCCTCGGGAGCCCAGTAATAGAAATGTATCCATCCCCCCTTATTTTTCAGACAGCTTATCGCCAGGGAGAGGTATTCGTAAGCTCCTTTGGGGTGGGGCATCACGATCCGGTCGCATTTTCCAGAGTATTCGGGACATCTTTCCCGGACATCACCAGAAATCGGAACGACTTTATCCCCAACCTTGTTTATCCTTATATTTTCTTTCATGTACTCGAAAGCCCTGGAATTCATTTCGATCGCGTAGATTTTTTTCAGTTTTTTATTTTTCTTTGCCATGATCACGGGATAGGGACCCACCCCGGCGAACATCACCATTACGGTTTCCCCGGATTTTATTTTTTCCGCGATCACTTGCCTTTCCTGGGATTCCCTGGGGGAGAAATAGACTTTGGAAACGTCCAATCTAAATCTGCAGTTGTGTTCTTTGTGGGTGGTCTCTGTTTCCTTCCCCAGGATTACCTTGAACTTCCTCAAGCGATATTTTCCCTCCCTCTTGCTCATCTTCCTGCAGACCGTTTTTACGTGCTTGTGAACCTTTTTCAGAGCTTTGGCTATCTCCTTTTCTTTCTTCTCGAGTTCTTCCGGGATCTCTATTACCGCGATATCCCCCACTATATCGAAGGAGGTCTTCAGGGATCCCATCTCCTTCCCCGGGATCTTCCCCTTAAGAAGGTCGCGGATTCTCATGATTTATATATTCATACTATTATTTTTATATAAAAAATTCATCCAAAATTTGGCTTTTCCAATAAACAGTTCAGGCTCCTTCAGGAAGGAAACGGGGTTTTTAAGTCCTTGTGACTAGTATAGAAGTATAAAAAACAGGGGTAAAAAATGGAGTTCGGGGGGATGGATTTTTTCCTTGGGGAGATCGAGGAGATAAGGGACATTGTAAAGGGGATGGAGCTCGAGGTTTCAAGTGAATACGAAGAGGAGGATCAGGAGGGTGAACCAGAGGAGGAGTATTCAGAATCCCTTGAGGGGGATCTGAAAGAATATCAGGAAAGGTTTAGAAAGTATGTGGAAAGCCTGGAAAAGGAGATCCGGAGTCTTTACCGGGAAAGAGGGGATGAACCGAGAGAGGGATACGCTGAAAACGGGGAAAAGGTCAAAACACCCTGGGAGAGAGGACACAAACTCGGGTGTGGGTGTCCGGGATGTTCAGCCTACCGGGAGTCCCACGGGATAGAGCTCGGGAAAAATCAGAATTCTGATCTTAAATTCCCTGATCTGAGGTTCGGTTCCAAAAAAAGCGAGAGGAGAGAGGAATATCAGGAGAGCGGATCGAAACCCTGCGGGGGAAAACACTATCATTTCTTTCATGGGAAGCGCTCGGAATTCAAGAGACTGCTAGGAAATTATGCCAGGAAACTGAATTTAAATCTGGCAGGGTATTAAGGTATTTAAGATTTAGTTTGTTACTAATTGGATATGAAAACTATCTACACAGTGCGAGATCTTGAAGGGAAAGGAGAGGTTGAGATAGTCTCGCCATCTCTGAGGAGAATTATAAACCTCAAGCCCGCCGGATACGATTGTTACATCGTGAATATTAGTTACGGGGATGGTATGAGCAAAATCAGCAGGAAAATTCCCAGGTTTCCAAAGATAATAAAGCATGAGGATCTGATTGGCTTTCTGGAGGGAGAGACTGTGGGTTTGCCTAGGGATATTATAGAAGAAATCAAAAGTGTGCATCCATATTTTATCGCTAAAAGGACAGAGATTTTGAAAGAATTGAGGGATAAAGACGACCGCATTAAATATCAGGAAAAGCAATTAAAATACAACCATTCAATTAAAGAACTCAAGAACCGACTTTTCGAATTAGAAAGGGATGTGGAAAAATCGGAAAGTGACTTCAAGGCTATGAAAAAGAGGAAATGCGATCTTGGAAAGGAGATCAGAAACCTGAAAAGAGATCTGGTTGGATTGAAAAAATACAGGGATGATCGTGACTGGGAAAAAAATTATCGGCAACTTTCTTGCAAGTACAAACAGTTAATTCTGACGCTGATAGAGCCCTCAAAGAAAAGCAAGGATGAAAAAATACTCGGTGGTTCTGTGAATCATCATCTACCCAAAGGGTCGGACGAATTCATGAGATATCTGGCCAGGATTCCGGTTATTGACTCCATATGGACTTCACGTCTGGAAGGAAAGCTCCTGAGCGGATTTAAATGTGACGGCAAAAAGATTCAGTTCTACTATAATGACGGGGTGAAAACTTTAATAATAGACGGCATCACCGTTGCGAGGGACAAATTCGAATACGATGCGGTAGAGGAAATTATAAAACAGGAACTTGAAGGGTTTTTTTAATTTTATATATTCCGTTGGTAAAGGTATAGTATGCTAGAGCTCAAATTCGATCCTAGAAAGGGGATATTCGCGAAGGAGATAGAGACAGTGGAAAAACTAGCCAGGGATTTCTTCGGGGATCGGAAAAAGAACGAAATTTCCCTCCTGCCCGAGGAGGCGATGTATTTAATGCTTTTCAGGAATGCGGTCGTTCTGGACAGGAAGGGTAAGGAGATTGATTTCAATTCGCTGGCTAAAAACTTTGTTGGGGAGGAGCCCAGGCTGTTCATAAGGTATAACGCTTACAGAGACTGGAGGGACAGGGGTTTGGTTACGAGAAGGTTTAATGAGAACGTCCAGGGGAAACATTCGAAGAAAACGTATAAGAAATACCCCTCCCAGAAGTTGAGGCCGGAGAGGCTGAGAGCGAAGGCGTACTGGTATCCTGATTCCCTGTTTTCGGTCCTGGACAAGGAGAGCGTGGGGAAGGAGTTGTTCGAGAAATACTGGATAGGACAGTATGGAGTGTACAAGCAGGAAAGGGGGAAGCAATCGAAACTCGATTTCTTTGAGACTATATTCCTCGCGAAGCACTTCGGGATCGAGATCGTGAACAACGAAACCGGGGAGAGGATGAAGCCGGAGGAGATCCTTAAAGAGGTTGTTAAAAAGAGGGAATACGCCAAACAGCTGTATGATATATATGAGGACTGGCGGATGAAGGCGTACGTTGTGAAAACCGGATTCAAGTTCGGTTCGCACTTTCGTATTTATTTCCCCGGGGCCTCGCCCGTGAAGGAGGACAAATGGATCCACTCGAAACACGTTCTACACGTGTTCCCGAAGGAGCAGAAACTCCTGATCTCGGAGTGGTCGAGAGCTGTGAGGGTGGCGCACGGGGTTAAGAAGACGTTCATACTCGGGATCCCGGAGCTGAAAAAGAAGGATTACATAGACTGCCAGGCGGACTTCATGACCTACAGGAGGAAGAAAGGGAAGGGGGTGTGGGTTCGCGAGACTCCCAAGGACAAACCGAGATACATGCTGGTTTCCGTCTCGGAGGACGAGCACATCGGAGGGGTGGAACTCGCCTCAATGTTAAAAAAGGCGAAGGACACGGGCCTGAATTTGCTTCTTTCAATAACCGATCGTGAGACCTCGATAACGTATTATGAGCTCAAGAAGATAATTCTCCCGAAATCGAAATACGAATATTACGAGATAGAGTGGTTCAAACCGTAATATTGGCACTTTGCATTCTGGCAAGATATTCCCGATACCTTTATTCTCTGGCTTACAAATAACTTCTGTATTCCAAATTGGGAACTAAAAGCCCGGTTCCGTTATCCAGAGAATGTTTTTGTATGGGGAAGAATTTTTCTTTTGGGACGGAAATATCATATTCCATGAGATAAATTTTATCTCCCTGGTCTTGAAGAAGGTAAAAGTCAAGGAGATCCGCCCTGCCATCTATCTTCTGGATGGGAGATGATTTTTTACGTAAAATACGCTGGTATCTATGACTATTATTTTCTTTTATTTGATCGGAATCTATTTCTGAAAATATACCCAGATCGTATTTGGGGGAAATGTGAGTGTGACCGATTTTTCTAACAAACCCATAGCCCTTTGATTCTACGTGATCGCAGAAATTGCCCAGGTCATTGTAAAACACGGCTATGTCAAAATCACTGGGATTCCTGTAAAATTTGCCTTCGGTTAAACCTAGAGCTACTCCACCCACTACGTATATGTCGGTGTCGGTTCCCTTTACAAATTCACCCAGCATTTGCATGTCTTTTTCGAGCAGTTCGTGCTCATTTTGAGTCAGATTGCTGGATATTCTCGGGGAAATGATGAATTTCATACAAAATAATTGTAATTCTGTTTTTAAATGTTTTTTACTACTTAAAACTAATAATTATCTCTAAACTCACACCCTCAACAGTGGTTAATCTTTTATGCTTAACAGCTCCTTCATCCCTCTGGCGTGGCCCGCTCCTATCACACAAACAATTTTATTGAATTTTTTCAGGAGTTCTTTCAGGTTTCTCGTCATGATGGCGTTCCTGTTCTCCACCAGGACCTTGTAGAACCCCGGGAGCTCTTTCCGGAAGTGTTTCATGGCTTCTTCGATCAGATTTTTCGGGGGGACTCTGGAAAGATCTATCTCGATTTTCTTCCCGAACGGGTAGGCCAATCCGAAAACCGCCTTTACCAATAACCAGAGAAGTTTCAGCTTCTCGGAGAGGGGGATCTTCCTTATCCCGAGGAATGTTCTCTCTATCGGCTGGTCTATGAAGGCGAAGGAAATTCCGAACTCCCTTGCTATCTCGATCCCTCTCAGCATCTCGGATCCGGGTAAAACCCCTGTCTTCTCCCCGAAATACCTCTGGAATCTTTTCAGTACCCAGTATATAAGGAAGGTGAAAACCCCGAAAGTCCTTATCATCCGGATCGAACTCCCCCCTTCCTCTGCCTTCAGGGCGTAGTACCTGTTTAGATCGAGCTCCAGGGCTATGCAGTCGGGCTTTTCCCTTTTAACGATCTTTCGAATGCTCTCCAGGCTTTCTCTCGCTATGTGCGAGGTGGGGACGAGGATTATTTTGGGCATAATATATAAACCCTCTTTCAAAATAAAAATTAAAAATAAGGGGGGTTCAATATGATGACGGTTTTTGAGGAGATCAAGAAGCAGACTTTGACCTTGATGACTGCTGCCCTGGGTTTCGTGGCGGCCCTTATCTGGAAGGACGCGATATCTGCCTGGCTTGCTCCGCTGTACCAAAGTGCTGAGGGTGCGATGGGTTTAACAACAGCGGCGGTAGTGGTGACAGTGGTTGTGGTGATCGTTACAATGATAATGGCGAAGCTGCTTGCTCCGAAAGAGGCGAAGGAAGCGGGGAAATAATAACGTTTTTGGCAGAAAAACGATATCTAGAGAGCAATAATAAGCTTTATAAGCCATAAATTTAACTATTTATTAGTGACGATTATGAAAAAGATACTTGACATAGGATCTTCTTGCGGAAGCTGGGCCTTGATGCAGGCATTGGAAAATCCAGAACACGTGTATGTCAATGTGGACATCGATCAAAAATGTTATAAAATAAATTCTCCGGAAACTGCATACAGGTTTCTGATTGGGCAAGCGGTTCTCAGGGCACAGGAAAGGTTAGAGCTGGATCCCAATGACAGGAAAACAGGAGGTGCTGTTTTATATCTCGGTCAGGAATTCGTCGCGGATGGCGGGGGAGAAGACAATCTGGCAATAGGAATTTTGGAAAATCAGAAAGATGGGATAGCTTTGCTCAACGAAAAGGCGGACATACCTTTCGGGGATTATCTGGGGATGAACGGAAAAACGATAAGGGAACTTCTTCAAGAAGATATGCCAGAGGAGACGGAAATGGTTCTTGAGGCAAGAATGCAAAATGTTTATCACGTAGTTGGTGACTTGAATCAACTTCCGTTTAAAAATCAATCTTTAGATTATGTGAGATCAAGCGGAACATCCAAAAATTATGAACGGGATTCTGCGATAGGAAAAGCTCAGGAAGTTCTGAAAAGTGGGAAAATCAAAAAATCTGTAGATGGCATAAAAACCGTATTTTAAACCTTAATAATTTCGAGCGCCTAAAATATAATCTATGGGTAGGCTTACCTGGATCCTGATAATTCTGAATGTCGTGATTTTCGAGCTGGTTTTCTCCATGCCCGAGAGTCTCATGGATACCGCTTTTAACCTGCTCGCTTTCTCCTCCCCCCAGATATTCGAGGTGTGGAGGTTGTTCACTTCCCTGTTCGTGCATGCGAGCGCTTCCCATCTCTTCTTCAACATGCTCGGTCTGTATTTCTTCGGGAGGGTCGTGGAGGAGGAGCTGAATCCAAGGAGATTCCTCCTGCTGTATTTCATCGCTGGTCTCGCGGGATCGCTCGTTTACGGGCTCACCTCAGCGAACCCGGTTGTGGGGGCGAGTGGATGTGTTTTCGGACTGATGGGATACGCGATGATCATGAAACCGAAAAAAATGATAAAACTGTATGTCTTCCCCCTGCCCCTGGGGATAATAGCGATAATATTCGCGATCATCGAGAGTATACTTGTGTATTACGGGGAAGTGATCTCAGGGGTCGCTCACATCGCCCATGTCGCGGGGATGTTCACAGGGATCGCCTCCGCCTTCCTGGTGGATACCAAACGTGCGGCGAAGTGCTCTCTGTGGTTGGTGTTGTTCGTGGTTATTCTCGTCCTGCTCGGCCCGGTGTTCGGTCTGATAATAGGGATCGGCAACCTCCTGCTCGGGGCGATTGACTTCGTGGTGGGGATCGTCCTCTACGGGCTGGCCAAACTGATCGGGGTGATTTTGTGGTAGTGTTTAATCAATTTATTCTCCTGAGACACAATATTAATCATGCCAAGGATAAAGAGCAGGTTTCTAGCGGAGGATATCCCTCCCGGAAAGGTTATTGATACTCTGGCGAAAAGGATTCTTGTGGATGGTTTTCACATAGTGGTGGATCTCGAGCGATCGAAAGGGACGTACATGGTGGATGCGAGGGACGGGAGGAAATATCTGGACATGTATTCGTACTTCTCGACCCTCCCGATCGGGCACAACCATCCGAAGATGACGGACAGGGATTTCCTGAGGGAACTGAGAGCCGCTTCGCTCGAGAAACCCGCGAACTCGGATGTTTACACGGAGGAATACGCTGATTTCGTGGAGGCCTTCAATGACTTCGCCCGCCCTAAATTCATGAAGCATTTCTTCTTCATCTCCGGGGGAGCGCTCGCGGTGGAGAATACTTTGAAGACGGCGATGGACTGGAAGATCAGGAAGAATTTCGCAAGAGGTTCGAAAGGGGAGCTGGGAAAGAAAGTGATACATTTCAGGGAGGCGTTCCACGGGAGGTCGGGCTATACGCTCTCCCTGACCAACACCGCGGACACCAAGATAAAGTATTTCCCCAAGTTCAAGTGGCCCAGGGTCTTGAATCCCAAGCTTCGTTTCCCTGTCACGGAGAAGGTTATGGCAGAGGTGGAAAAGAACGAGAGGAAATCCCTGGCCCAGATAAGCGCCGCCCTGGACAGATACCCGAAGGATATATCCTGCCTGATAATAGAGCCCATACAGGGGGAGGGGGGTGACAACCACTTCCGGAAGGAATTCCTGCAGGCTTTGGAAAACGTTTGCAGGGAGAATGATATAATGTACATCCTGGACGAGATCCAGACCGGATTCGGGGCGACAGGGAAGATGTGGGCTTTCGAGCATTTCGGGATCAAACCGGATATAATGGCGTTCGGGAAGAAATCCCAGATATGCGGGATCATGGCTTCCGGGAAGGTGGATGAGGTTAAGGAAAACGTATTTCACGTGTCGAGCAGGATAAATTCCACCTGGGGAGGGAATCTCGTGGATATGGTCCGCTGTAAGCGTTATCTGGAGATAATAATGCAGGACAACCTCCTCAAGAACGCGGAGAGGATGGGGAGGTATTTCCTTCAAAGGCTCGGGGAGCTTGCGGAGAAGCGAAAGGAGGTATCTAACGTCCGTGGCCGCGGGTGTTTCGTCGCGATGGAGATGCCGAGCATGAGGGAAAGGGATGATTTCCGGAGGAGGTGCTGGAAGAATGGTCTGGCGGTTCTTGCCTCCTGGCCGAGATCCATTCGTTTCCGCCCGCCCCTGACCGTGAATGAAAAGGAGATAGATGAGGCGATCGAGAAATTAGAGAGATCGTTCAGAAAATAATTTATTCCATTGAGCGTTCCGCTTCTTCCAGAACTTCTTCTCTTGGCTCTCCCGGTTTTGGAGGTTCTGGTTTTTCTTTGGGTCTCGGAGGCCTTTCCTTCCTTCCCATATCCTGGATCCTGTCGCTGCTCATTATCAGGGCAGTAACGGTTGAGAAGAGAACGGATAACAGAATGACAAGGAATATTATGTTCACTATCTGGTTCCCGATCTCAGGGGCTCCTATCCCGGCCAGGAACATCGCAATTATGGGCGCCATTGCCGCTGCGGCCAGGCCTCTCGGGGCGACGAAGCTCATGAGTATGAGGTCTTTTCTGTCGAACTTCTTCCTTTCCTTCCCAAGGGTCGGTATCAGGAACAACGGGCGTGAAAAGAATACCACTAAGAAAAATGCGAAGGCCAGGAAAAGCTGGCTGGGATCGAGAGGTAGCATGACCTGGGCTCCGAGCAAAGTGAAAACGGAAATCCTGAGCATCTCCGAGAGCTGATCCTCGAACCTTTTGACGTCCTCCTTCTCCCTGTCTGAGAGGACGAGATTCCCGGATATGAGGCCGCAGATGGCTACCGCGAGCATCCCTGAACCTCCCACGTTCTCGGCGAGGGCGTACGTTATGAGGGCTATTGAGAAGAGGATGAGGGATGAATACTCCCTCAGCATGCCCTTCATTATCTTGGCGACTGCGAATCCGATCACTATCCCTGTCCCCACCCCCGCGACTATCATCTGCCAGAACTGGGCGAGGTACTTCATGGGCTCGAAGAGCGCGCCTGGCTGCATCACAACGAGGTCAAGGAAGATTATCGGGAGGAGAACTGTCAGGGGGGAATTGAAGATGGATTCCACCTTTATGATCGCGAGCGCTCTCCTTGACCTGTGGAGGGCGCGCTCGAAAGCGTATAAAACCCCTGTTCCCGTCCCGCCTATCACCGCCCCTAGCAGGAGGGCGTAAACGGGATCGAAACCGAACATCAGGTGAGCAACCAAACCCAGGAACGCCGTACTGAATACAACGCCCACAAACGCCAGGTTAACGGAAACGTCAGAGAAGCGCTTGAAAACCTTCCAGCTCAGGTTGAACGTGCCAGTGAAAACGACAAGGATCAGGGCGAGGACACGGAGGAAATCAGGGACGGCTCCCATCGCGGTTACGTCAACCAGCACGACATCCACGTACTGCATCACAACAGGGTTCATGAAAACCGTCGGGCCCAGAACCAAACCCAAAAGAAGGAGGAAGAAGGTGTCGGGAACCCTCGCTTTTTTGAGAAGGTTCGCTATGACCACCCCGAAACCGAGCAAGAAAGCGAAATAGGTCATTGTAAGCGTGATATCGAAAGCCATAATTAATATTAAATCGGGCTATTTAAAAACTTTGGAGGGAATTTGGTTTTGAGGGGAGAAGATATTTAATATCCTTTCGCTAAATCTTTTCTATTATGAAAACCGTGATCTTAACGCACTCGGACTGGGTCAAACAATTAGTCTGTCGCACTTAATACAACCTACTTAATTCTTGGNNTGACCCACTCGGACTGCGACGGGATCTGCGCCGGGGCGATCGCTCTATCGAAGTTCCCGGGAGCGGAATTGTTCTTCACGAAACCTGTTTCCTTCTATGAGGATCTGGGAAGATTCGAGGCGGACCGGATCGTGATAACTGATATCGCGATCACCAGGAGGGAGATGACGAACGTTGTGAAGCTCCTGGAGGAGAGGAGCAAGACTTGCGAAATCCTCTACTTCGATCATCACTTTCTCCCTGAAAAGGTTAAGGTGAAACTGGCCAAAAACCTTAAGGCGTACGTGAACGGGGAGGCGAGCGCTTCCGAACTGATATACAGACACTTCCAGAAGGAGATCCCGAGGGAAAGGGTGTGGATCGCGATCTACGGGGCGATAGGAGATTATTCCCAGCATACGGAATTCGTGGAGGAGAGGATCAAGAACTGGGACGCGAGAGCATTGTATTTCGAGGCCTGCACGCTCGTCCTGGGAATAAAGGACGAGCATTTCGAGAGGTATGATTCGAAGAGGATGATAGCGAAAACATTGGCGGAGGGCGGGAACCCTTCGGACGTTCCCGGTCTTGTGAAAGTGGCGAAAAAGGTCGTTAATGATGAGTTTGATCTTTACGAGATCGTGAAGAAGCAGGCGAAATCCGTGGGGGATGTGGGGTTCGTGAAGGACATTGCTTTCTTCGGCTTCAGGGGTCCTTCTGCCCTTTTCGCGGCGACAGTTACGAAAGCGAGGGTTGGCCTTGCCCTGCACACCAGGAGAAATTATCTGGACATAACCATGCGTTCGCGGGATTACTCGATCCCCCTGAACGTCCTGGCAGAGGACGCGGCTGAAGCTGTTGGTGGATCAGGAGGGGGTCATCCGCAGGCCTCGGGAGCGAGAATTCCTCTGAATAAGTTTAATGATTTTGTCAAGAAACTGAACAGGCTTCTCGGTAAGTATCCGGCAAAGTAAACATCTGTTAAGCATTTAAAAATTTTCTTAATATTAATATATTACTTAATAGTAATTATTTGGTTAATGGTGCTAAAATGCAAAGCTATCTTGCCAGGAACAATATATTCGCCCATCCTGAAAGGCTGGAAGAATGGATCAGGAGGGGAATCACGTATCCTATAACGGCAGAGATAGACCCTTCAAACAAATGTAATCATTACTGCCCGAAATGTTCAGGGAATAGAACAGATCCTAATGCAGAATTATCCCTGGATTACATGAAGGGGATAATAGACGAGACTTCTCCGTTTCTTAAAGATATGGTTTTCACGGGCGGGGGAGAGCCCCTGATCAACAAGGACACCCCGAAGGCCATCAGCTACGCCAAGGAGAAGGGAATAGAGATTGGTTTGATAACTAACGGGAGTCTTTTTGACCGGTATGATACGGAAAAGCTCCTTTCGGACTGCTCATGGATCAGGGTGAGCATTGAAGGGCTTTACTCGAAGCATTATGCAATGCGGACGAACACGGATGAAAGGGAATACTTCAGGGTCTGGGACAACGTGAAACGTCTGGTCGAAACAAGGAAAAGAAAGGGTTCGGACTGCGTGATAGGAATCGCATATCTAACAGAGGAGGAGAACACGGACCAGCTGATGGGATTTTCTTTGAGGAGCAGGGAAGCAGGGGCGGATTACGCCCAGTTCAGGCCCTTCCACCATTCGGAAACCAACCTGCTTAAAGAGATCGAGGAGTGCAAATCGTTGGATTCGGATGAATTCAGTGTAATAGCCTCGGAAGAGAAGTACAGGAATGAAAAGTTCGATTACGAGAGGGCGTTTGCAGACGAATTTCGTTTTGTCATTTCAGCGAACGGTGGCGTGTATCCATGCTGTTATACCAGAGGTTTGGAAGATTTCTATATAGATAACATATTGCTCGCGGGATTTGAACGGATATGGGAGTCTAAGAGGAGGGAAGAGGTATCGGAAAATAAACTAAAAACGAAATCCTGTCCTGAGATGTGCTATAAGGATCCGCTTAACCAGAAACTATGGGAGATCCACAGGATGGATCCGATTAACCAGAAACTATGGGAGATCCACAGGATCATTAAAGAGGTTAAGAAAGAGGGTAAGCACCTAAATTTTATTTAATCTTTATGTATAATTTATTCTATGGACCAAAAAGACGGGGAGTTCCTGATCAGGTTCGCGAGGGAGACGATCGAGCTCTGGGTGAAAGATAGGAAGGTTATGAAGAAACCCAGGAATCTTTCCGACGAATTTTATGAGGAGAGAGGCGTTTTCGTCACCCTGCACACGTATCCTGGGAAGGAATTGAGAGGGTGTATAGGGATTCCCCAGCCTGTGAAACCCCTGATAGAGGCGGTGATAGAATCAGCGATGAGCGTCACCCAGGATCCGAGGTTCCCGGATTTGACAATGGGAGAGCTCGATCGCGTGATAGTGGAGGTTTCGATCCTCACCAAGCCCGAAAGGATCAGGGTGAAGAAACCGGAGGAATATCCAGAAAGGGTGGAGATCGGGAAGGACGGGCTGATCATAAAGAACGGGATGCAGTCAGGATTGCTTCTCCCGCAGGTTCCGAAGGAATACGGGTGGGATGCAAAAGCGTATCTGGAACACCTGTGTATGAAGGCCTCGCTCCCTCCGGATGCGTGGACCTTTGAGGGGACGGAGATCCTTCGCTTCCGTTCGGAGATTTTTTCTGAGGAAACTCCCGGAGGGAGGGTGGAGAAGGCCTGAAATCCGCAAAGGTTTAAACAAAAGCTTTTTATGGAAGTATTCGAAATATGTATATCTCAAATAAACATGGGGGTCTTGGAAATAGCATGAAAGGGAACAATTTCCTATACAGCACGGTTTTTGTATTGGTTCTGTTGGCTCTTCTGGCAATACCTCTCGCCTTCGGTGAGGATGTGACTTCGAGCGTTACAGTGGGACCGGCAAACCCAGTAGTGAGCGTTACTACCGTAACGCCTTCTCCGGTGGATCTTTCAACCTGCGGTACTGTTACCGTCTGGTGCAACGCGACGATAACGGATGCGAACGGATGGAACGACATACAGGCAGCGAACGCGACTTTGTGGGACATCACAACGACGACGGAATTTGCTTCGGACAACAGCAGCGATCATTATACGAACTCAACCTGCGTGCTAGGGAGCGGTTCGGGTTCGGTCAGACCTGTAAACTGCACGTTCACTGTCCAGTACTATGCGAATAACGCCACCAGCTGGAACTGCAGGGTATACGCCAATGACAGCGCAGGCGCTTCTTCCAGCAATTACACCAACTTTACGGTGAATCCGCTCATAGCGATGGATGCGGAGAACACCATTGACTTCCAATCGTTGAGCCCGGGAGCGACAAGTCCGGATGATGTGAACAACACGGTAACGAACTGCGGGAACGTGGTGATAGATCTGAACCTGAGCGGGACGAACCTTACGAACGTTTCTGCCACTGTGACGAACATATCGGTTGGAAACGTGAAATACAACCTGACCGATTACGCCCAGGATTATACGGCGAACATGACTTCGCTCAATAGCAGTTCAACGTATACGGACTTCAGCCTTGTGAAACGTACGAACGGGGTGAGCACGAATAAAACCTACTGGAAGATAAGCATACCGGCGAGCATAGAGAACCTGGTTTACACGGGAACGATAACGTTCACTGCCGTGACTGACAGTTAATCCGTATAAGGATTTGAGGGGAGGAGGTAGTCCTTTTTATTTCCCTTTATTTTATATTTTCTATCGGGTGTCTAGATGGGTTATAAAAAGATTATTTTAATTGTTTTAATCATGGCAGTTTGTCTTGCGTATTTGTTCATAAGAACAGGCGTCCTGGCCCAGCCGGAATTTCCAGGCGTTCTGAGTGTGGTGGCGACAGACCCCGTGGATTTGAATGCGTGTTCCACTGTTGTTATATGGTGCAATGCAACCATAAATGACAGCACAGGATGGACAGATATAGTCAACGTGAACGCCACGCTCTGGGATGATTCGAAGGTGGACGAATTTGACAGCGACGACAACAGCAATCATTACACCAATTTAAGTTGTGGCTTGAACAGCGGTTCGGGTTCGATAGTACAGGCAAACTGCACGTTCACTGTCCAGTACTATGCGAACCCGGCGGAATGGACATGCATTGTGTATGCGAATGATACCGGGGGGAACTCCACCAGCAACTCCACGAACCTCACGGTGAACTCGCTCATCGCTTTGAATGCGGAGAGCACGATTGACTTCCAAACGTTGAGCCCTGGAGCTACGAGTCCGGATGACGTGAACAACACTGTGACGAACTGCGGGAATGTTCCTATAGACCTGAACCTGAGCGGGACGAACCTTACGAATGTCTCAGCGACCGTGACGAACATATCGGTTGGAAACGTGAAATACAACCTGACCGATTACGCCCAGGATTATACGGCGAACATGAGTTCGCTCAATAGCAGTTCAACGTATACGGACTTCAGTCTTGTGAAACGTACGAACGGGGTGAGCACGAATAAAACCTACTGGAAGATAGGCATACCTTCGGTCATTGAGGATCTGGTCTACACTGGGACGATAACGTTCATAGCCGTTACTGACATTTAAAGGGAGGGAAATATGAGCAAAAGAAATGTGATGTGTTTGATCTTGTTTTTGTTATTCGCAAGTCTTTCGATCGATTCCGTTCATGCCGTCAGCATAGGGATAAGCCCGGCTGATATTCGTTTTGAGAACGTCCTGAAGGGCGGGTACGCTGAGAAAACGATCTCTGTGAGCACCTCGAGCGAAACCCCGGTTAATTTTGCGGTTGAAGCGACAGGTTACGTGAAGGACTGGATAGAGTTCGAACCCTCCACGGGCGAGGTGAGCAGGGATTCCATGAAAAGAATCACGGTCATTGTGAAACCTCCCGGAAACGTTGCGAACGGGGTGTACGGGGGAAGCATAGTGGTGAGCACGGAACCGATAAAACCAGAGGGAGGAGTGGGTGTAGGAGTGACCACAGGGGCAGCCGCAGGCGTATCGATAGAGGTTACGGGGGATGAGATAAAGAAGGCGAAGGTTGAGAGCATAAGCGTGAAGGACACGGAGGAGGGGAATCCGGTCGAATTCCTTGTTTCGATACTTAACGAGGGTAACGTTGTAATACGTCCCATGATAGGGATAGAGGTAACGGAGAAGGGAGGGACGGAGATCCTGAAGACCGCGACCCACAGCCAGACAGATATACTCCCCACCAGGATGAATATAATAAGGATAAACATGGATACGGAAGATCTGGATTTGGGGGAGTACGAAGGGAACGTCGAGGTTTTCCTGGATGAGGAAAAATTATCGGAACGAACCCTATCCTTCAGCGTTCTCGAGAGGGGAACGCTCAGAAAGATCGGAATTCTCCAGAAGGTCTGGAACGAACCCTGGGTCAAGGCAGGAGATGTGGTGAAGATAGATGCGTATTTCGAGAACACCGGGGAACTGCTGGTGGTGGGGAAGTTCAAGGGAGAGATCCATCTCAACAACAGAATGATCGAGATCGTGGAGAGCGAGGAGCTGGAGGTTCCCGTGGGGAAAACGGTGGTGATGTCCTCTTATTTCAGCCCGGAGGATCCTGGGAGGTACGTGGTCAGGGGGTATGTGGTCTACGGAGGTAAGACTTCCGAAACCAAGGAATCCTTCATCAACGTGAATCCCGCGGGAGGGATTGAAATCCCCCAGGATACGGATTACCTGGCTTTTCTGGTTTCGCTGGTAGTGGTTATTCTTATAATCGTGATTCTGCTCAAGAGGAGGCTTTAAAGGGGTTGGAATGGAAAAGAACTTTTTGCTCACAGCTGTATTTTTTTTATCGGTTCTGGTCTTCTTGATTGATCCAGTCTGCGCGGTAACCACGGTCGTGGAAGTCGGGGAGGGAGTGAACTGGGAGGTTTCGAGCTTATCCGCAGGAGATGTCACGTATCCGAGTGTCGTTTATTTCACCCTGAGATTCCGCAATAGAGGAACCTCGGACCTTAACGTGAGCGGGAACCTGAGCATAAGTAAGGGTGGTTCGACTGTATACACCAACAAGGTTTTTGAAGGCAACGTCTCCAAGCAGCAGACCAGGGACTTCACCTTCAGCTGGACACCGACTGATACGGGAGATTTTCTTGCGAACGTTACGATCAACATCACCAACAATGAGCTGAACCTGACCAATACCACCTTCAACACAACATCCTTCACCGTGTATTCACCCCCCTCCGAGCCGCCATCTTCTCCCGGGGGACATACCAGCTTTCCCCCGATACCTTCTGTATTAAACATCTCCCAGACCTGGGAAAAAATTTCACCCGATACTTCCGTTACGGTCAGGATAGAGAGCGAGATGTTCGCCTTCACCGAAATCATGATAGAGGTGGAGAAGGAATCGCAGGATGTTGAGGTCAGCGTGAACAGGCTTCTGGAGAAGCCCGGATCCGTTATCAAGGAACCCGCCGGGAAGGTCTACCAGTACATCGAGATCAAGCATGACAATCTTGAAGGGAGGTTGAGGAACGTGGTTATAATCTTCAGGGTTGAGAACGAGTGGTTATCGGACAACAACATTGACAAGTCCGAAATTTCGCTGAACAGATATCTGCCTTCGGATGAATGGGAGGTTTTCCCTTCCACCCTCATAAATGAGGATTCTAATTACGCATACTATGGGGTGGAGGTCCCGGGTCTGTCCGTGTTTTCGATCACGGGGAGGGAGAAGTTCGAGTGCATCCCGAAAGATATGAGATGTCTCGGGAACGAACTGCAGGTATGTCTGTCCACCTGGACCTGGGAGACCATCGAGACGTGCGAATACGGGTGTTCGGAAAGGAGATGCGCGGAAACCACTCTCTGCAGGCCGGATGAAATAAGGTGTTTGGGTAATTTCCTGCAGAGGTGTTCCGGGGACGGTTCGAAATGGGAAACTTTCGAAACCTGCGAGTACGGGTGCTGGGACAGGGAATGCAAGGGGATGGTTGTTTCGTATGTGACCCAGATGGCGGTTTTCGTGCTGTTCGCGATCCTGATCACGATTGTGCTGATAATGGTCGCCCTGGTTTACATGAACCTGAAAATGCTCATGGCAAGAAAAAGGTAGATTAGCTATTGAGGTTTTCCAGCTGTTTCTTCCGTCTCTTTATCATGTCCTCCAGGTATTTCTTCCTCTCGTTGTAGGTCTTCGCGTCCATCACCCCGTCCTTCAGCACGATCTTTAGCGCCCCGAGATCCCTGTAGTACCTTCTGATGTCCTCCTTCAGCTCCTTCTCGCTTCTCATTCTTTTGGCCTTCTCCTCGGGTCTGGCTCTGTGCAATTCCTCAGTGCCCTTCTGCCTGAGCAGGATATAGCTTATGAGGATGAGGACGATGATGATCACTCCCACCAGAATGAGCCTCTCCATTATCATCCAGGAGAGGTAGGATTCCTGGACTCCGGCAAACGTCGGATCCGAGCCCAGCAGGAAAATGGTCGTGACAAAATACACAATGCTGATCACACCGACAAGGAAGGTTATCAGAATCACGCCGTCAATCTTCGATCGCGTCCTCATACATATTATTTGATCCGGGTTTATAAAATATTTCAGACAGTTCCGGAGGCGGGGAGACCGGAGGTGTTTACATTTTTAAAAAATAAGGGACGCTGGGTGCAGGACACCCGGAACCTTGTACGCGTAAGCTACTGTTTTTCCATTGAAGCTTTTGAGTAAAAGGTTCATTCGAACCTGCGCGGGCCGAAGCCCACAGGGTTAGCAACCTTGCACAGCCATTGATTTCTCAAAAGGCTACTGCGCCTTAACCACTCGGCCAACCCAGCAAGACCCTTACCCAGCGTTTTAATTTCACATAATCTTTATAAATATTAGGTTTATATATCAATTAATTAAATTACTATTGAGGTGGGTTGATGGCGATAAAAGTTTCTAGTGTTTCTGAAACGTATGGAAAAGATGTCTTCACCAACAAAGGAATGTTCTGTGGGAAAGTAGAGGATGTGGAATGCGATCTCAAGAGGTTCAAGATACGTTCGCTGGTCGTCAAGGCTGCCAAGGAATCATACATCTCTAAAATGCTGGGGAGCAAGAAAGGGGTGATCATACCCTTCCCTATGGTCGAGTCAATCGGTGACATAATCCTGATAAAGCACATATCACTTCCCGTATCGGAAGAAGAAGGCGAAGCGAGAGAACCTATGGAAAGGCCGGAAGCTACTGCAGCGGTATAGAACGAGAAAGCAAGCGGGCTTTTCCCCTTCTGACCAAAACCATATCCTCTATCCTAAACCCACCTATATTCTTTACGTAAATTCCAGGTTCCACCGTAAGGACCATATTCTCTTTCAGGATGTTTCCAATCGGATCGTGAACGGTCAGGCCAACCCCGTGGCCGAAAGCGTGGACAACATCGTAACTCTTCTTCCGGAAGAGCCTCCTCTGGATGTTATCTATGTCCTTATAGCGAACGCCTGCACGCACGTTGTCCGCTATCTCATTGTGTATCTCCTTGGCGTCCTCATAGATCTTCCTCTCTTTCTTTCCGGATTTTTTGCAGAAAACTCTCGCTATATCCGAGCAGTAACCGTTGAACTTGCAGCCGATATCGATCAAAACGACATCATTCGTTTTTATGATCCTTTTGTTCGGCTTGTGGTGGACGTAGGCTCCCTGGGGGCCGGAGGAAACTATGTTCTCGAAGGCGTTCGTGACTCCGTGTTTTCGGAAAAGAATGTCTATCTCATTCGAAATTTCCATCTCTGTTTTTCCCGGGAGTTTCCCTAAGCTCCCAAAAACCTTTTTTGTTATCCTTATCGCTCTCTTGATCTGCTCGATTTCCCATTCGCCCTTCGTGATTCTCGGGATCTCCAGGAATTTGCCGAAGGGTTTGGGTTTTATCTTGGATTTTTCGAGCTCTTTGAAGAGGAGAACGTTCATCCGTTTCTCATCATAGCCGAGTGTTTTGTATTCCATCAGCAAATTCATGAAGTCCTTTACCCTTTCGATTAAGATCGTGTTCGGGTATTTCGCTTTCGCTTCGTTTTCAAGAGGGGAGACGATCAGTTTTGGCTTGTCGTCCCGCGGGAAAATCGTGAATATGCGATCCTCCCTCAGACCCGTGTAGCCTGTGTAGTAATAGATGTCATCGTTGTTTGAGATCAGGAGGGCGTCTATCCCCTTGTTTTTCATCAGCTTTCGGAGTTTCCTCTGCCTGGCGGAAAAATTAGGTTTCATAGTAATAATTGGCAGGGATCGAATAAAAAGAGCTGATGGGGCCGCGAGGATTTGAACCCCGGTCGGCAGCGCCCCATGCTGCAATGCTAGACCAAACTACACCACGGCCCCTTCGGATTCTTAATATAATACATATTGATATTATAAATTTATGAGGCACGATATCGAGGGGATGAGGGAGGAGCAGAGAAGGATCGCGAAAAGGGTTGTGATCGAGGATCGTCTTCCGAAAAGGATCAAAACGATCGGGGGTTTTGATACAGGTTATTCGGGAGGGAGGGCGAAAGTCGCTGGAGTTGTTCTGGATTACAAAACCCTTGAAATTCTGGAAAGGAAAACTTTCGAAACTTCCGTTCGCTTCCCCTATGTTCCCACGTTCCTCACGTTCAGGGAAGGTCCGTTGTTGGTCAGGGTTTACAGGAAATTGAAAACAAAGCCGGACATTTTGATGTTCAATGGGCAGGGGATCGCTCATCCTTTGCGAGCGGGTCTCGCGAGCCATGTCGGGGTTTTACTGGGGAAGCCAAGTGTCGGGGTCGCTCAGAAGAGATTGATCGGGGAATACAGGGAACCGAGAGGGAGGGATGATTTCAAAAGGCTGATCTTCGAGGGAAAACAGGTCGGGTGGGTGCTGAGATCGAAGGAGGGATGTAAACCGATCTTTGTTTCTCCCGGCCACAGGGTTTCCGTTCAGAGGTCCCTGAGTGTCTGTGTGTACTGTCTTGGAGGGAGGAAACTGCCTGAACCCCTCGCTCTCGCGCACGAATTCTCAAAATAAATTTTTAGTAGTATTATTTAAATCATAAAAGCAATTATTACGGGCAGAGGTGTGAAAATGGAGAACCTGATCGAGATCAACAGGAACGTGAAAGGGCTTGATGAGATCGTGAAGATCGACAAGAAGACAAAGAAAAGGATAATGAGATTTCTTGAATCTTCTTCTGGTTAAAGCTTTTTAAAACAAACATAGTATATTATTATAATCGTTTGAAAGGTGTTAACATGATGGTTCCTATCCGCTGCATGACCTGCGGGAAGCCTGTAGGGCATCTATGGGAGAGGTATTGCAAGCAGGTCGGGAGGGGGGCGAACCCCAAGAAGGTTCTCGACTCCCTGGGCGTGGATAGGTATTGCTGCCGATCGCTGTTCTTGACTCAGGTGGACATGGTTGAGAAGATCGGGAAGTTCAAAAAGTAATTTATTCGAGAGAGAACAAATTCTAATTATGGGAACTTCTGAGAGGTACAGGAAGGCGAGGGTTTGTATTCTCGTTGGGATATTCGGAAATCTCTTTCTGGGTATCTTCAAGCTTTTCGCTGGTCTGATCGGGAACTCGTTCGCTGTGGTTGCGGATTCCGTTCACAGCATATCGGATATGCTGACATCGATAGTGGTGTGGATAGGTTTGAAGGTGGGGAAGAAGCCTCCGGACAAATACCACCCGTACGGACATGGGGATGCGGAACCCATCGCGGGCCTTATAGTATCGATCGTCCTCTGTTTGATCGCGCTCGAATTCGTGAGGAGTTCGATCCACAAGATACTGACAGGGGAGATACAGACTCCGGGGACGATCGCCCTGGTGGCTGTGATAGTTTCCGTCCTTGTCAAATACTGGATGGCTGGTTTCGTGAACAGGACAGGGAAGAAACTGAATTCCCCCGCCCTGATAGCGGATGCGGCCCACCACAGATCGGATTTCTACACCTCCCTTGTTGTTATAGTCGGGGTTTTGGGGGCGATGTTTGGATTCAGAATACTCGATCCTATTGCGGGATTGATCGTTGCTTTGTGGATAGTGAAAATAGGGTTTGATGTCGGGAGGAGGAACATCCGCTCGTTAATGGGTGAGATCCCCTCGGAATACATGCTGAAGAATATAAGTTCGATAGCAATGTCGGTGGAGGGAGTGAAGGATGTTCATAACGTCAGAGTTCACTACGTGGGTCCGAATGCCTCCGTGAGCCTTCACCTGAACATCGAGGGGAGGAAGAGGCTTTCAGAGGTTCATGATATAGCGAGCGAGGTTGAGGAGAAGATAAAAAAACAGATAGAGCCGGTTCGTTCTGTCATCGTCCACTGCGAGCCTGATTAGGCGGAAAGGACCTTCAGGACTGTTACGGTGAATATCAGGTTCTTCCCTGCAAGCTCGTGGTTGAAATCAAGAGTCATGTGGGTTCCGTTCTCGCTGGTTATCCTTCCGTTGCCCAGTATCGTTGTCACCACGCCCCCTATTCTGGGTGTCAGAGTGATTATCATCGTGTCTCCGACTATGTTAACAACGGATGTTCCGTAACTCAGGTATAGTAGCTGGCCGTCCTCGACCTCCTGTCTGAGGGTGACGTTCGAGTCCTGTATGTTCACCACCCTTATTGGCCACTCCATACCCTCCACTCTGTACGTCCTGTCTATAACAGGTGGTTCTCCGAACGTCAGGTTGAAGACTTCGAGCGTGGTTTCCAGGGTGATGTTGAACTCCTGCGTGAGCGGGAGATCCATTATAAGATCGGGGTTGTATTCCCCGTACGCGTCTTCCGGAGGGATTTCGATTCTCTTGGTCTCTCCCTCTGCCATACCAAGAACAGCCAGATCAAAACCGCTTATCGCCTGACCCATGCCTGCGTTGAACGTGAAATTGCCTGAGTCGAAGGTTGTCCCGTCCTGGAGTTCTCCCGTGTAACGGACAAGAACGAGATCCCCTTTCTTAACGACAGCTGTTTCGGGCGCGGAGAAAATTAAAAAGGCCCCTATGACGGCGATTATTATGAAAATTATCACGGCGTATAGAAAAGGGATTCCTCTCGATTGTTTCTCGATTTCCTTCTTGATCTCCATCTCCTTTTTCTCCTCGATCCTTGCTATCTTTTCTATCTCCTTGTCCCTTACGGGCTTCGCCCTGGATCTTGCTGATCTGGCCTTGGAGGTTTTTTTCGCCATGTTCACACCAAAAAGAGGTATTAGAATTTCTTGGGAAGGTTACATATAAAGTTTGTTAATAACCTCCCTCCCCGTTCGGGATAAGGTCGTGTTTCTGCATGTACCTGCAGATCGAGCAGAATTCCGCGGTTGTCTGCTTCTGGGAAACTTCCCCGCTCATTATCCTTTTCGCGATGGAATTCACCATCTCCATGAGTTCGGGGTGTTTTTTAAGGAGCGAGATCTTTATTCCCCTCAGGTCCCTCTTGTAATGGGAGATCGCCGGTTGGGAGGTATCGAGAAGCTCGGCCGCCTTGCTCTGCGTGATCCCGTGATCCTCTATCATCTTCTTTGCTATGAGGGCGCGAACGCCCGGGAGGATTTCAGAGGTTACGTATTCGCAGAGTGGTTTCATTAAATTAGAATGGTGGAAGGGTTTATAAATATAACGGTGTAATTTTTGTTTAAACTTCCTCCAAAACCGGATTTCCTTGTTTTGGACCTGTGTTTCCGGGCATGGTATTTAAAAGCCAGGAGGATAATTATAAGGCAAGGAGATTTTATGGAAGAAGAGAAGAAAGACAGATTCGGAAGGGAGATGCACAAGGCAACGTGTTCCGATTGCGGGAAGGAAACGGAAGTTCCCTTCAAGCCTTCCGGAGACAGGCCTGTCTATTGTAGGGATTGTTACCAAAAACATAGACCAAGAAGACGCTTTTAGTTTATTTGATTAAAGGTTTCTGGTTCTTTGTTGTAATTTGGCTAGTCTTCAGACTACATTGTTAAAACGCACATGGGGCAATTAAATTTAAAAACCCCCAAGAGGATATATAAAGAAAAGAAAAAATGAGGAGAAATTATGAGAGAAGAAAAGAAGGAAAAACCGGAAGAGGAAGTACAGGAAGAGGAACAGAAGGAAGAGGAAGTAGAAGAGGAACAACCTGCAGAAGAGGCGGCGGCAGCGCAGACGGCAGAGGAAGCGGGAAAGGACAAGTTCGGAAGAACGCTCTACAGGGTTAAATGTTCCGATTGTGGGAAGGAGACGGAAGTTCCCTTCAAGCCTTCCGGAGACAGGCCTGTTTATTGCAGGGACTGTTATCAAAAACACAGAGAGAGAAAACGCTTTTAGTTTGGTTGGTATAGCGGTTTCTGGTTCTTTGTTGTAATTTGGCTAGTCTTCAGACTAGGGAAGAGTGGGAACTGTCCGGATTGTCAACCACCACCCACTGAAGTGGGTGGCATGAAGTAATCGAGTGTTAGCTGGTCCTTGGGTTTAACGCCTTGTTCTCGAACGTAATCGGTCATTACGTTAAAGTCGACGTCTCCCACTGAATCGAAATAATATGCCGGAGACCAGACATGTCCTCCCCAGAAGAATCTCTGCCTCAACCACGGAAAGGCTTGTAGCAGCTTCCTTGATGATATGCCCTTGAGAAGCTGTATTGTTTTGCTTATCGAGAGGTTGATTCCTAACTCGATAACGAGGTGGACATGGTCTATGTCGAATCCGATTTCGATTATCCTTGCTCCTTGTTT
>WVZE01000012.1 GCA_011772645.1 Candidatus Aenigmatarchaeota archaeon
ACACAGACTCCAAAGTCTTTTCCCGCCTTTTTTCCTGAATATTTTTCAAGCGTTGGTATAATGAGGTTTTCAGTGGTTTCAGGCAGGACCGTAGATTTCACAACTATGAGCTTGTATCCCTTATTCGCCAGAGACCTTCCGATCTCCTTAGAAACATCCTCAATGTATTTCAGATCGATTGAACCGTCCTTCTTCGGGGGAGTCCCGACAGATACGAAAATTACATCGCTCTTCCTTATCGCCTCGTGCAGGTTGTCTGTCGCTCTCAGCTTCCCTTCCTCGAGAACCTTTTCAAGGTGTTCGCCCAGCAGGGGTTCGTATATGGGTGAAACCCCCTCATTGACCTGTTCCACTTTCCTTTTGTCGATGTCCACGCAGAAGACCTCGTTTCCTTTGGAGGCGAATCCAACGCCAGTTGAAAGCCCTACGTATCCTGTCCCTATAACAGCTATTTTCATACGCATCACATCTGTTTATTTCGGAAGTTATATTTAAAAATGCTTCTTTCGGTCCTTCCCCTTTAACCGAAGTTAATAGATAAGTATTTAAATCATCTTCGTAATAGTTATCCCTATATAACAGTGTGATAATATGTTGGGTTTAGGAAAAGACAAGACCATTCAGGAAGGCTTATACGCACTCTCGATAGCTATAGTGATTGCAAGCGTGATCCTTTCGTTCTCGATGATATACACGGGTAGTTTACTGACAGGCAAGTTCGCAGGGACAGGTGATGAACAGCAGCAACAGCAGCAGCAACAGCAACCCCAGGAACAGCCTCAAGAGCAAGAACAGGTTCAGGTTTCAGCGGATGACGATCCAGTGAAAGGGAATGCGAACGCTCCGGTCACGATAATCGAATTCTCGGAATTCCAGTGTCCGTTCTGCGGGCGTTTCGCTAGAGACACGCTACCACAGATAAAAACAAATTACATAGACACAGGAAAAGTAAAATTCATTTACAGGGACTTCTTGGTCCATTCAACCTCGCAGAAGGCCCAGGAGGCAGCAGAATGCGCGGAAGAACAGGGGAAATTCTGGGAGATGCATGATCTTCTCTACCAGAATCAGGGAGCTCTGGATGTGGACAGCCTTAAGGGATATGCTTCACAGTTAGGTTTGAACACAGCGACTTTCAACTCCTGTCTGGATTCAGGTAAGCATGCGAACGAGGTTAACAAGGACACGACTGACGGAAGGACAGCCGGAGTTAGGGGAACGCCGACGTTCTTCATAAACGGAGAGAAACTCGTGGGAGCTCAGCCTTATGCGACCTTCCAGCAGGCTATAGAGAAAGCGCTGGCAGGATAAACCCCTCTTTTTTATTTTATTAAATTTTCCTTCGTTAGTTTCTATTATGGATTTCAATCACGCGGGTTTCCCGGATTTCGATCTCGAACTTGAGGATTTCGAGGTCAAGAAGACCAAGAAGTTCGAAAGGATATGGAACGTGGGAGAAGGGGGAAGCATAGTATTTTCAATACTTCACGATGGTGTTGTCTACTTCGGGGCGTGTGACGGATATGTATACGCCGTGAACGCGGAATCAGGAAAGGAAATCTGGAGGTTCAAGACCGACGGCGTTGCGTGGGGATACCCTTTCATTCATGATAATATGGTGTTCGCAGGTTCTTACGACCAGAACATGTACGCACTGGATAGGAAAACCGGAAGAAAGATGTGGAACTTCCGGACAGGCGGTAAAATGGTATGGCCTGCCTACGTTTCCGGGGGGCGGGTTTACTTCGGCTCGCAGGACGGCTATTTGTATTGCACAGATGTAAAAACAGGAAAGGAAGCCTGGAGGTTCAGGACAGGGGACGACATAGGAGGCGCGCCGGTCGTCAGCGGGAACAAAGTCATGTTCGGTTCCTATGACAGCTATGTTTACTGCACGGACAGGAACGGAAAGGAGATCTGGCGGTTCAAGACGGGTGACCAGGTTCAGTGCAATTCCCCTCCCCTGATACACAACAACATAGTTTATATAGGATCTTTTGACAACCACCTTTACGCAATCGATATGGACAGCGGGAAGGAGATCTGGAGGTTCAAGTCCGGCCAGTACGGGGTGACAGGACCTCCTGCGATGTATAAAGATACGATATACCATCCCACAAGGGACGGCATAGTCTACGCCCTGACGATGCAGGGAAAGGAAAGGTGGAGGTTCCGGGCGGCAGGCCTGGTAACGAGAATAACAGTGGAAAACGACAGGATATACTTCAGCTCGGAAGACGGTTTCGTCTACGTGCTTGATCTGAACGGGAAGGAGCTGAGGAGGTTCAAGTTCGGGGCAGAGGTTTTTGATCCTCCCAAGATATTCAAGGGAAATCTCCTCTTCGGCTGCTGCGACTGCAACTATTACTGCATAGATCACAACGGAGAGGAGATATGGAGGTTCACCACATCCACCACGCAAAAGGCATACATACCGCCTGACAGGGAGGCCTTCGAGGTTGTTGTAAAGAAAGGGGAAACGAAGGAAGAGGATGAAGAGGAAGAGAAATACGATATGGGGATCACGACCGGACTGAAAGACGAATACGATAGCAAAAGCGAGTATCAGGTTAAGGTGGAGTACCAACAGAAGATGAAATACTAGGATTTCAACAATAGTTAATTTTTTATCTCCACTTCTGCTTTATTTTTAAGAAAGGGGTTGAAAATGGAAGCCGAGGGAGTGAGCGAGGCGCATTTGAGAAGGATTCTCTGGTACGTTCTGGCAGGGACAAGAGGAGGATTAATGAGAATAAGGATCATAGAGCTGATAAAGGACAGGCCGTACAACGCGAACCAGATAAAGGAAGCACTCAAGGTTGACTACAAAACCGTACAGCACCACCTGAAGGTCCTGCTGGAAAACAAGATACTCACGACCTCGGAGGAAAAGAAGTACGGGTCTGTTTACTTCCTCTCGCCCCTTGTTGAAAAACATGCTGAAATAATAGATGAAATAAGGACAAAATTGGGAAAAACTAAATAAATACCCGATACAAAAATTGAAGTGATAAGATATGGTGTTGTCACAAAACATATCCGTGATCCTGACAGGAGCGAACATAATATTGCTAGCGTCGCTCTTCATCATCTACCTCAGAAACTACATCAACATTCGTTCGAAATTCACGCTGGGTCTGCTTCTCTTTGCGGGGATTTTCCTTGCAAGGGACGTTGGTCTCGCTATATACCACATGGTTACCTTAACTACCTACTACGGGCAGTATGCGATAGATGATATGTTCATACATGGAGCGCAGCTTCTCGCTTTCCTGATACTGCTGAAGATAACTTGGAAGTAATTTGGGAATAATTCTGAAAGGAAAGGGGAACAATCTTGGGAAATCCTTTTATATACTCCTCGAGAACTCCATAATCATAAATAAGTTACGCACCTTTTATAGGAGACCCCCATCAAGTACCCCAACCCTCGGACCGGCCTTCAATCTTTTTCTGCCGGTCCACCCAAACCCTATCTTATTTCAGATATCTGACCTTAATCAATGCGATAGTTATTATGACTGCTATCAGAAAACCCAATCCAAATGCGATTATCATGTCACTCCCAAGTACAGGGGTTTTCTCTGTGATTGTGCCCGTTATGAAATCTGTATCACCTGTGAGTGAAGGGGGTTTTCCCGTGAGCGTTCCCCTCGGCGTCAGGTCCTTGCCCGCCAGAGCCGGATGATCTGGCCCGTAACGATATGCACTGCGTACCATGTTGGTCGTTGGATAGCTGTCTGGTATGACCTCCACAATTTTGTAATTTACTGCAACAGGCTTGTCTATGTCGCCTAGCTTTTCCTCTATAACAGGACTTATGTATTCCCATGCAAGCTCGCCTTCAGGAGTCACCTCAAATATATGGCCCTCGGTACTCGCACAGATGAGTGTGTTTCCGTTCGGGAGACGCTGGACTCCTGCACCTACGTGGCTGAAAAAGCCCTGGTTGCTTTTGGAATTATAAATCCAAACTATTTGTTTTGAGATTAATTTTGAAAACTTATGGGTAGAACGCTGGAGTATCGGTTGCAACTTATAATAACCCGCGTCAGGCGGGTTTACATAATTACCGGTGTCAACTCCTTCGGCATCAATAAAACCGTTTATCTCAAAGATGTACGATTGAGGCGTTCTTTCAAAAAGGTAATGGCCGTTATTGAAAATTAAAAAGTGTCCTTCCCCGGGCAAACCGGGATCAATCCATTGTACATCATGACTGCCGCCTATCTGTTTATTGCCGGTACTTGTCCTTGTCCAGTCTTGTGATAGTGACGGGGGTTCACCCTGTTCATATCTGGCAGGGTCACCGAATCTGTACAGGAAATCGCCGGCATCACTGGCAGCCAGGGCCATGCTGGCTTCCGGATCTCCGGGAATAAATGTATTCCCGTGGTCAACGACATAGAATTCTCCGTTAACTGCATTAAAAACAATTTGATCCAGTTCCTCGTTATAATCCAGGGAATTGGTGTGCAGCCAGTCTCTGTGTACAGATTTTCCGGGAAGGTTTAAATTTAGTTTTCCCGGATAATCCGCTATTGTTTTCCCTTCGCCCACATAATTCTCCTTGGTTGGATCAATGTCCTGAATAACATGATCAAAGAACCACCATTCCCAGATGACGTTTCCCTTCATGTCTACTTCGACAATCGCATCCATCTGCGCTTCCTCGTACGGACCTCCGGCAGGGTCGCATCCTGCGGCAATGCATTCTTCATGTGTTAAATCTTTATTGGCGATATACATTGTGGTATACTCATTCAATTTTTTATTAAAAATCCTCATCCAGTCATGATGAATATGGTAATTCTCCCGGGTTTCATAATATTCCCATACAAAATTGCCATCCCAATCCAGCTCCTCGAAGCCTCTAAATCCTAATGGGCTACTCGATGATTGATCCAGGATGTTGCCATTCTCAAGCAAACGGGGTTTACGCCCGATTGGCCAGATATTGACAATGTTCCCTTCCATATCAATGAGATAAGATTGTTCACCGGCTGCAAACAAGGTGTATCCGTTATAGGCTTTTCCTTCGTCCCAATAACGCAGCTCTGTCGGTCCCTGTAAAGCTTCATAGGCACAAACAGAATTTAATATCATAAAAAGGGGAATGCAAAAAACAATCAACATCTTTGTTTTTTTAATAACTTGCATACATATCATAGATGTTAATTATTTGTAAATTATTTAAATTTTGAATATCAATCTCCGACATGACCGCGTTTATTAATCTACCCTGTAAATCATGAATATGTCAAAACTAAGGATTGAACCAAAAATAGAGAAACAACTAAGGAATGCGAAGTACGGCGTTCATAATCATTCAGCCGTTCAAATATGCACGTGGACGAAGAAGAGTCTACACAACGAAGGTTTCTGCTATAAACAGAAGTTCTACGGTATCGATACCCACAGATGTATGGAGTTCTCTCCTTCAGCTGTTTTCTGCGGTTACAACTGCATCTTCTGCTGGAGGCCCATGGAGTTCATGCGTTTCAGGGGGATGGAGGCTGATGAGGCGGACGATCCCAGGGAAATATATGAACGTTTGCTAGAGGAGCGGAGGAAGTTGCTCTCAGGATTCCCCGGAGACGGGAAGACCGATATGAAGAAGCACGAGGAATCACTAAAACCGAACCACTTCGCTATTTCCCTTTCCGGGGAACCCACGATCTACCCGAAACTTCCAGAACTCGTTGAATTCCTTAAAAACCTGCCCGAAACAAGATCAGTTTTTATCGTGACCAACGGCCAGGAACCGGAAATGATGGCAAAGCTGTCGAAATCGCCCCCGACGCAGCTTTACCTTTCTGTCAATGCTCCCAATCAGATGCTTTTCGAGATGATAAACCGTCCTTCGTCCGAAAACGGATGGGAGAGGTTCCTTCGCTCCCTCGGGATCTTCAGTAAAATGGAGACACGGAGGATCCTTCGTTTAACAATGATCAGGGGGATGAACATGGATCCCCCCTATATCAAACAATACGCTGATCTGATCCAGAAGGCAAACCCGCACTTTATCGAAGTAAAGGCGTACATGTGGATAGGGTTTTCAAGGAATAGGTTGAGAGAAAGAAACATGCCTTCTCATGAGGACATTCGAAACTTCTCGAAAGAGATCGAAAAGATAACGGGTTTTAAAATACTTGATGAGAAGGAGGATTCGAGGGTTGTTTTACTGGCGAATGAGAAGGAGAAAATCGGGAAATTCATAAAATAAAAATTTATATATTTAAACAGCTTACAGAANNAATCGTAATTGTTTTTGGTGTTTTGGTAGCCCTGCTCATAAATTCTTTCTCCGGTTTGGTAACCATGATAAATACCGGAGAATGCGCATGTGAAGCGGGAGGCCTGTGTTCCCAGGTTCCGGTATTAACACAATTTTACATTGGATACACAATGGCTGCTGCCCTTGCTGTTGTAGGTGTCTTTCTATTGATATTTGGTAAGAGGCCTGTGATAGAGGGTGGGAAGGAAAAATGGAACAAGAATTTAAAAAAGCTGAGCGGTGATGAAAAAGGCGTATATGAAACTTTAATCGGATCCGAGGGCTTTATGTTCCAGAGCGATATTGTCGAAAAATCCGGTTTTCCCAAGGCAAAGGTATCCAGGATCCTTGACAAAATGGAGGCAAAGGGATTGCTGGAAAGAAAGAGAAGGGGCATGGCAAACGCGGTTGTTCTGAAATAAAATTTTTAAATTACTGTATTAATTAAAAAACAGAAACTATGTTAGCGAAGATTTCTGTCTTCCCGATAGACAAGGGAGAAAGCGTTGGCAATTACGTAGCTAAGGTCATTGATTACATAATTAGAGAGTCGGATAAAGCAGGGGTAAGGTACGAAATAACCTCAATGGGCACGCTGATCGAAGGAGAAACAGAGGATGTATGGAGATTGTTGAAAGGTTCCCATGAAGTGATGAGAAAATATTCCAACAGGGTTTACATCACAATAGAAATAGATGACAGGAGAGGAAAGACTGATGCGATAACT
>WVZE01000008.1:0-281 GCA_011772645.1 Candidatus Aenigmatarchaeota archaeon
CTACGGGATTGGTTTCGACCGGGTCTGTTTCGTAAACCCTGAAAGCTAATGCCTGTATCGCAAAAAATATTATCAAGATCAGAATTTTAAATTTGTCAAGTCCTAGGAATTCGCCCAATTTCATAATCACTCAGCCGGTTGCTCAACTTGTTCCACCTCGGCGTACATTTCTTCTTCCACTGGCTTTTTGGGTTTAGGGGTTGGAGATCTCTTAGGTTTCTCCTCCTTTCCCATTTCTTGGACTCTCTTGGAACTCATTATGCCGGCGACAACGGTTGAGA
>WVZE01000008.1:349-1063 GCA_011772645.1 Candidatus Aenigmatarchaeota archaeon
TACAGGAGCCATTGCTGCTGCTGCGAGACCTCTTGGAGCCACAAAGCTCATAAGTATCAGGTCTTTTTTATCGAACTTTTTCCTTTCTTTCCCGAGGGTGGGTATTAAAAAGATCGGTCTCGAGAAGAAGACTACAAGGAAAAATATGAACGCCATCAAAAGTTGATTTATATCCAAAGGCAGCATGACCTGTGCTCCCAGTAAAGTGAAAACAGATATCCTTAACATCTCCGAAAGCTGATCTTCGAACCTTTTCANNCCTGCTATCAGTCCGCATATAGCCACTGCTAGCATTCCCGAACCTCCTACATTTTCAGCCAGTGCGTAAGTTACCAAGGCGATCGAGAAAAGGATGAGGGATGAATATTCCCTCAGCATGCCTCTCATTATTTTCGAAACAGCGAATCCTATCACTATCCCCGTTCCTACCCCTGCCACAATCATCTGCCAGAATTGAGCAACATACTTCATCGGTTCGAAAAGTGCTCCCGGCTGCATGAGCACGAGGTCGAGGAAAAGGATCGGAAGCAAAACAGTGAGGGGTGAATTGAATATGGACTCTACCTTTATGATGGTGAGCGCTCTTCTTGATCTGGAAAGAGAATGTTCAAAAGCGTATAAAACCCCTGTCCCTGTCCCGCTTATAACCGCCCCTAACAAGAGAGCGTACACAGGATCAAGCCCGAACATCAGGTTGGCAACGAGCCCAAGGAG
>WVZE01000008.1:1071-1325 GCA_011772645.1 Candidatus Aenigmatarchaeota archaeon
GGAAACATCCGAGAAGCGTTTGAAAACCTTCCAATTCAGGTTGAACGCTCCTGTGAAAACCACTAAAATAAGGGCTAGTATCCTAAGGAAATCAGGGACGGTCCCCATTGCTGTTACATCCACGAGCGTTATGTTAACGTATTGCATAACGAACGGGTGCATGAAAACTGTCGGGCCCAAAACAAGACCGAGCATGAGAAGGAAGAACGTATCGGGTATCTTCACCTTCTTAAGGAGATTCGCTATCACAATCC
>WVZE01000002.1:0-972 GCA_011772645.1 Candidatus Aenigmatarchaeota archaeon
TAGACCCTTTCCTGCTTTCTAAACCCGAAGAAGTCAGGATACAGGGTAGAGATTTAAAGGTATACGAAGGTGATGAAAAAACTCCCAGAATCCTGAACGGTAATTACAGATTAAACCTTTCTCTTAATGAATTGTACGTTCCACTTCCTGCTTTAATTAAATCCAAAAAAACAGAGAGTGTTATTTCAAAATCACACATAAGGAGGAGCGATGGAATAACAAAAATTCCTGATGCAGTACTTTTCAACTCTGATTCTGAGATATACGTAGAAAATGCGGGAACTGTTAATATAAGGAAAGGCGTGCCTGACGTATTGGAAGTGTTCAGATATTTACCATTAATCACGGCTGTTGGTTTTGGTATTGGTTTCGGAGCAGGAATCGGAATAGGAGCCTTAATGAGGAATATTAGTTTAAATACCATAGTATTCGCAGGAGCAGTTGGTGGTGCAGTTTATTCCTCATTTTGGATACCTTTTCTTCATCTAGGTGAAAAAATAAAAAATCTCGAGAAAAGGGTATTCGGGGACGGAGATATGTCGTTCTGGATGAAAGGCGAGGAACTTTACTAGCTTACAACCTCGGGTATCTTTTCTATTATATCCGTTGCTAGGAGACCTGAACCCTTTTCATTCGCTGCGAGGTCCCCTGCCTTTCCTGTTATGTAGGCGGAAGCGCACGCCGCCTTGAATTGCGAAACCCCCTGCGCTAGCAAACCTCCGCATACCCCTGTGAGGACATCTCCTGTCCCTCCTGTTGTCATGTAAGGATTCCCTGTTTTGTTCATAGCGGTCTGCTTCCCGTCCGAAATTATATCCACCGCTCCTTTCAGGAGGATTGTGGATCCAATCTTTTTAGCGAAATTCTCGACAAGTTTCGCTCTGCTAAGTATGTCGTGTTTAGGCCTCTTCCCACTTATGTGGTAGAATTCATAGGCATGCGGTGTCAAGACAAAATTTTTTCCTAACCTTT
>WVZE01000002.1:985-2098 GCA_011772645.1 Candidatus Aenigmatarchaeota archaeon
ACCTTTTCTTTTTCAAAGCCTTTATCGCATCCGCGTCTATAACGCACGGTTTCTTTATCTTCCCCACGAATTTCTTTACGAAATTTCCCGTTTCCTTTTCTATCCCTAATCCCGAGCCTATCGAGATCGCATCGAAACCTTTCGAGAGTTTAAGAATATCTTTAAGATGTTTGTTTGTGAAGTGAAGTGGTCTCCTTCGAAAGTTTCTGTTATCAGGTTAGGGGAGAAGCTAGCGATAATATCCGCCGCTCTTGTCGGGGCTGCAACCAAAACCAAGTCAACTCCAGCCCGCAGGGAAGCGATAGCTGAATAAGCAACCAAAGCAGGCGCGCCCGTGTATCTCTTGGAACCACCTATAACTAGAAATTTTCCGAAATCCCCCTTATGAGACCATTCAGGTCTTTCCTTGTAGATCTCCTTCAGAATTGATTCGTTAACATCAAACATGATTATTTTTTAGATTCTGGATTAAAAAACTGACCGGTCAGCGCTTTGGGTTCCTGTCGGAATACGGGATTGAATTTACCCACGCTTACCGAAACGTTCCGCTACATCAACGAGCCTGTTTGCATATCCCCTCTCGTTGTCGTACCAAGACCAGATCGTTATCTGTTTCCCGTTCACCACGTTTGTTAATGGCTTGTCTACTATTCCTGATTCCCCCCTGCCTATTATGTGGGAGGAAACGATCTCCTTGTCGGTGCACGCTAGTATACCCTTCAGCCTTCCGTTGCACTCTTTCTCTATCAGTTTGTTTACCTCATCTCTTGTCGTTTCCTTCCCTACGTCAGCTATCAGACCAACGATAGATCCTGTAAGAGCGCCGGGCACACNNGGGCACACGGAAAGCCACAGCATCCATCTTGCCTTGGAGTTCGGGCATGATCTTCGTGACAGCTTTGGCGGCTCCGGTTGATGTGGGGATTATGTTGTTGATCAGCGATCTCGCCCGTCTTATATCCTTGTGCGAGCTGTCCAGAATCCTTTGGTCATCAGTGGGGGCATGAACCGTTATAACGAATCCCCTCTCTATCCCTAGATTATCGTTAACCAGTTTTACAACAGAAGCTATCGCGTTTGTCGTGCAAGAACCACAGTCTATTATCTTCTCGT
>WVZE01000002.1:2185-2448 GCA_011772645.1 Candidatus Aenigmatarchaeota archaeon
ACAGCCCCGTGGATTCTATTACCAAATCCACGTCATGCTTTTTCCAAGGGAGTTTAGAAAGGTCTTCCCTGTTGTTGTAAAGGTAAACTTTTTGACCAGATATCTTCATCCAGGCTGCCCCGTTTTCGTCCCTTCCGTGTTTTATCTCTTCATGATGGTGTCCATGAGTGGAATCGAAACTCATGAGATCGATGAAATATTCGAGCCCCTTGTCATCTTCAACTCCCCTCACACCGTTCACGGCAACGATTTCGATATCCGTT
>WVZE01000016.1:0-293 GCA_011772645.1 Candidatus Aenigmatarchaeota archaeon
AAAACGCCGGTATTCCAGCGGATAACGTGCTAAACGCTCAGGCATTCGGATATGCGCCTATGGGCTTCAACGAATACGATCCTGAGAAGGCGAAGGAGCTCATCGAGAAAAGTGGCGTGAAGGACCCTAAAGTTGTCCTGCTGTATAGCATCGTAAGGGATCCGTTGAACCCAGAACTGGCTGAGGCTGTAAAGGGTTATCTAGAACCTGTCGGAATCAAATGCGACCTTCTTGGAATGGAACACGCAACGTATAGCGCGGAGGGAAGGTCAAGACCCTACGAAGACAGGAAG
>WVZE01000016.1:444-777 GCA_011772645.1 Candidatus Aenigmatarchaeota archaeon
GGTACTCTTTAAGAGAGTTCAAGAGATGATAACAAGAGAACGATGTTACAGTATACCTATATACGATTCAATATGGTGGTACACCTGGAATAAGAGGGTCCACAACGTAAAACCGCCTACACACGATTTCCAGGCAATGGTATACACTGACTGGTGGATGGATTAAAACCACCCTTTTTTTTATTTTTAGCGATGGCTCGGGCCAAAGCCAGTTTGGAAGAATTACTTTCTTGAAACGAAGATAATTAGGAAAGCATTAGTCCTTTTGAAACCGAAGTGGAGAGTATGGGTGTTAACATTACTGTTGGTGGGATAACCGCTGAACCTGGAACC
>WVZE01000016.1:788-1098 GCA_011772645.1 Candidatus Aenigmatarchaeota archaeon
GGGTTTTATGAATATAGTTGAAAAAGCATCCACGCCCGTTAAATCGCCTGTGTTTGTGATAAACGGATCAACACCAGGACCGAAATTATGGGTTCACGGGGGAGTTCACGGAGACGAGCATGAAGGCCCCCAAGCGATAATTCGGCTTGCTAGGGATCTGGATCCAAGCGCACTTAAGGGAGTAATTATCGCCGTTCCTGTGATTAACACGCTAGCTTTTGAGGCATTTCAAAGAGGAAGCCCAGTTGACAACCTCGATTTGAACAGATGCTTCCCAGGCAAGGCCGACGGATTCATAAGCGAACAGGTA
>WVZE01000016.1:1169-1338 GCA_011772645.1 Candidatus Aenigmatarchaeota archaeon
CACAGCGCCGGTGGCGACACAATTCAGTTACTTATGTCGATTTATTATGAGGTTGGTAACCCTGAAAAGGATAAAGTGTCCAGAGATATGGCAGAATACTTCGCTTTAGAAAATCAAATAATAATTAAAAATTCAAAGGAGAAAGCGGATAGGGTAGGATCCACCGTGG
>WVZE01000004.1 GCA_011772645.1 Candidatus Aenigmatarchaeota archaeon
GATTTCGAGCACGCGTTTCGAAAGATAAAGTCTTCTGTGAATCTCGAAACAATCAAGAAATACGAAGAGTGGGGAAAGGAATTAGGCATGTGAATTTATGGTTTCAAAGGAAGAAAAGAAGATGAGCAAGGAAGTGGAAAAGATTCTCAGGGAGGCGAAAAGGAACGTCAGAAAGAAAAACTACGAAAACGCGGCTTCTTTGTACAAGAAGGCCTCCCTCCTAGCGCATAAGATAGGCGATAAGAAAGCGGTGGAATACGCTCTTGAGGCCGTAAAATACAACCTCAAGATAAAAAACTACTTCAACGCCGGCTGGTCGTACAGAAACGCCGCGATCTTTTCGAAAGACTTCAGGGATTTTGACAACGCGATATCCTTCGCAATGAAAGCGATAGATTACTTTTCAAAAACCGATTGTTCCTATGCGGTTCAATGGTGTTACAATCTGGCGGGGGAGGCGAGCGAGGAGAGGAAGGATTACTTCTCCGCAGCGAGATATTACAGGAAATCCCTGGAGATAGAAAGGAAAGAGGCGATAGAAAAGAGGCTGGAACGCATACTCAAGGAAGCCCCTCATCCCACAATCGAACAGACCCCCGACAGACAGGAAGTGAAGGAAGGAGGAGACGTAACATTCAAAATAAGGATAAAGAACGACTCGAAGAACGTCCTAAACGATATCTGCATCTTCGACAAGAAAGGCGACAGGCTCTGCCTTCTGGAAGGAATAGAGCCCGGAAATGAAAGGTTATTCAGCCTAGGCGAGAAGGCCCATGAGGTGGGGATGATGGATTCCCCGTTCAAGAGAATACGTTGGAAGGTGGAAGGGAAGGAATTCGAGGACGATGTTGAACCCCTGGAAATCCCGGTGAAACCCAACATTGAGATAAGGCCCTACATCAAAAACAAACCACACGTAGGGAGCTATTCATACTTTGTGATATCTGTTAAAAACAATTCTTCAAGCCCTGTTACGGACGTTAAGCTCAGCGTGAACTTCCCGATAGAGTTGAAGGTCAAGCCTGTAACAGGTTATTTTTTCAGAGAGATCCAGGGCAACGAGGAGAAGGGGTTTGTTTTCAAGATCCTTCCCACTATTGTCGGGAAAACCAGGATAGAGCCTGAGATCAGGTTCAGGGACATGGAGGGGGTGGAACACAGGGAGAAGACGAGGCAATTCCTTTTGGAAGAGGTGATCGAACCGCCTGAAGACATAGGTATAAGAGACGACCTTTCCAAACCCCTGCCCAAAGAAGATTTTGAAAGGGTAAAAAAAATCAACGAGCTAAAGAAATACGTTAGTTCAGTGATGGTCCCCTTTGAGATCTCCGAACCTGAATACGTCTCCCTTACCAAGAGGTTCTTCCACGTCACCAGAGGTTACATGCTGAAGGGAGTGGACGTGGAAAGCGTCTCGAAACATGTTCTTGAGGAGTGCAGGGAGGTGAAACTCGTAGGATCGCATGAGTTCGAGGACGAGAAACTCTATCTTTTCGCAGGGGAATCAGCCAAGGAAAAGAGAATTTATCTGCTGACGGTTGTTGTGAAAGAGGACGAGAGAGCCGTTCACCTCGCCTTCAAACTCTACTCGGACAAAAAGGAAGATCTCGAAAATTTTCTTTCGAAAATCGCTGAAATAATAAAACACACGATTGTTATAATGAGTTTGGCAAGAGAAGTCGAAAGGATCGAGGTTAAAAAAACCATAAACATAATAGACTCCATCGTACAAAGATCGGATATAGGTACGGGTGAAGGGAAAGATAAAGAAATAAAAGTGAAAGATTCTGTGGTTCAGAGAACCGAGTTGTGATCTATTTCTTCTTCTTAGGCTTCTCGGGCTCTTCGAATTCCTTGGATGATTTAAGTTCGTCCGCTTCCAGCCACACTATGAACAGACCCAGCAGTATCAGGCATATTGGAATCACGCCGGTCAGAACTATTATGAAATTCGTTAGCCAGTCAACGGGTATCAGAGGCGCGCTCCCGAAAAGCGGATACACCGAATCAACGAACAATCCCAAACCAATAAGGATAAGGATCAACCCTATTACCATCTTGGCTGCCGCATGCATAATTTCACCCTAATAGAATATTTTAGATTTCAAATCTATTTATATCTTTGTTTTGGAAAATTATTAATACTTTAACCGTTATTATTTAACTTAAAAGTGATCTCATGCGCTCGAACGTTTGGAAAAAACCGAGGGAATCCCTAGGAGAGATATGGAAGCAACGACTTGTCCAGTGGAGAAAGGAAAGTGTAGTCAAGAAACTCGACAAGCCGACGAGACCTGACCGGGCGAGATCGCTCGGATACAAGGCAAAACAGGGATTCGTTGTCGCGCGCGTGCGCGTAAGGAAGGGGAAGAGGAAGCGCCCGAAGTTCAAGGGAGGGAGAGTCCCTAAAAAGATGGGAAGGTTCTTCCCTGCCGGCAAGTCGAACAAACTGATAGGAGAGGAAAAAACCGCCAGAAAATTCCCGAACCTTGAGATTCTCAATTCCTACTACGTTGGAGAGGACGGACAGTGCGAATGGTTCGAAGTCGTTCTCCTCGATCCTAAAAACCCGAACGTTTCAAAGGACAAGGAAAGGAGATGGATTTCAGATAAACAACACAAAGGAAGGGTTTTTAGATCACTAACTTCTTCAGGCAAAAAGATACGCGGTCTCAGAAAATAGAACAATAAATACTAAAAATCCATAATATTAATGGGTGCACACATGCGGATAGTATTCAATATCGGCGGTTCGGTTCTCTGTCCTGAAGGAATTCCGGATATGGATTACGTGAAAAAATTATCGAAATTAGTCCTTGGTCTTAAAAGGAAGAAGCACAAGATCATTGTTGTCACTGGAGGAGGGGGCATCTCCCGTAGGTATATAGAGATGGCGAGGAATTTCAAACCATCTGAAGATTTCCTCGACTGGATAGGGATACTCGGGACAAGGATGAACGCAATGATCCTTATCGCTTCCCTTGGGGAGCATGCTTATCCAAAGGTTGTGAAGAACAAGGAAGACCTCGAACACGCCCTCTCCTCTGGAAGGATAGTGGTGATGGGAGGGACGGTCCCGAAACAGACGACGGATGCCGTGACAGTCGCTGTCGCCGAACTGTTCAAAGCGGATTTGATAATAATGGGAACGGATGTTGACGGGGTTTACGATAAGGATCCTGACAGATACAAGAATGCGAAACTCATAAAAAGGGCGAAAGTGAAAGACCTGAAAAAGATAGTCAAAACGAAGAAACACAGGGCAAAACCAGTCGAAGTGATAGATCCTGTCGCTGTCAAGCTCCTGAAACACGCCAAGATAAGAACGATAGTTTTGAACGGGAAAAAAATTGAAAACATTCGAAAGGCAATAGAGGGAAAGGGGTTCAAAGGAACGCTAATAGGTGATTAGATGTATTTAGTGGTTTTCGTAACCTGCCCCGGCATGAAAGAGGCTAAGAAGCTCTCGGATGTTTTGCTAGGGGAAAGATTAGCAGCATGCGTTAACATAGTTCCTGATTTAAAATCCTACTTCTGGTGGGGAGGCAAGATTCACGATGCAGAAGAGGTTTTGCTCGTGGTAAAAACCAAACAGAAGGTTCTGAGGAGACTGGTGAGAGAGGTCAAAAGGAACCACCAGTACGAAAACCCCGAGATCATCGCGCTTCCGATAGTAGGGGGATCAAAGGAGTACACAGAATGGATGGAGGAGGAGACCATATGAACGAATTCGAGAAATTCAGGGAGGAAGTGAGGGAGAGGATTTCGAAGGTGGCAAAGATCAAAAAAGAAAATATAATCCTTGAGAAACCTAAGGATCACAAATTCGGGGACATCGCCTTCCCGTGTTTTACTCTATCCAAGAAACTCAGGAAATCCCCGGGCGAGATAGCGAAGGATTTCTCTTCGAAAATCAAACCTTCCGGTCTCCTTGCGAAGATCGAACCGAAGGGAGGATATCTGAACTTCTTTGCCAACTGGGACGAAATCGGGCAGAAAACTGTTGAGGGCGTTTTGAAGGAGAAGGAGAATTTCGGAAAGGAGGAGAAGAAGAGGGGGAACGTGATGGTGGAATACTGTCACTTCAACACGCACAAGGCAGTTCACATAGGCCACATTCGAACCGCTTGCCTGGGCGAATCATTATCGAGGATCCTTGAATTTTACGGATATAAAGTGATCAGGGCGAATTACCAGGGAGATATCGGACCTCACGTGGCTCGCTGTGTCTGGGGCTTTCTCAAACTTCACGAAGGAAAAAAACCCAGGGAGGAAAGGGGGAAGTGGTTGGGAACCGTATACGCGGAGGCAAGCAAGAAGCTTAAAGGAAACGAGAAGCTTTCGAAGGAAGTGGACGAGGTGAACAGGAAGATATATGCGGGAGATCCGAAATTAACAAGAATATGGAAGGAAACAAGGAGGTGGAGTTTGGATTATTTTGATAAGATTTACGAAAGCTTCGGTATAAAGTTCAACAGGCTGTATTTCGAGAGTGAGGTCGAGAAACCAGGGACAGATATATCCAAAAAACTTCTGAAAAAAAGAATAGCGAAGGAAAGCGAGGGAGCAATTCTTATGGATCTGGAGAAACACGGACTAGGGGTTTTTCTCCTGGTTAAATCTGATGAAACCCCTCTTTATTCGGCAAAGGATTTGGGGCTCGCTGAATTGAAAACCAAGGAATATAAAATCGGTAAATCTGTCCATGTGGTTGGTTCCGAACAAAAATTATATTTCCAGCAGCTGTTCAAAACGTTCGAACTCATGAAGTCCCCGCTTGCGAACAAGAGCTACCATCTCTGTTACGAGCTCGTTAACCTCCCGACGGGAAAGATGGCTTCCAGGGAAGGAGAAGTGATTCTTTACGAGGACGTTCTGAACGAACTAATAAAACACGCCAAAGAGGAGACGGAGAAGAGGAATCCCAAAATGGATAAAAAGACGCTTGAAAGCGTGTCCAAACATATAGCTCTCGCTTCTCTTAAATACGATATGATAAAGATGTCCCCCACGAAAACCATAATATTCGACTGGAAAAAAGCTCTGGATTTCGAGGGCAATGCCGCTCCCTATCTTCAATACACGTATGCGCGCGCGAATTCCATCCTAAGGAAGGCGAAGGTCAAGGAGATCAAAAAATTCGATATAAGTTTGCTCAAAGCCCCTATTGAGAGGGAGCTGACCAAAATGATATCCGAATTCCCGGAGGCCGTTCAAAACGCTTCGAACGATCTCCATCCGCACTACATAGCGAACTACTGTTACAACCTTTCGACAAAGTTCAACGAATTCTACCAGTTCATGCCCGTAATACACGCGAGACTGGGTCTTAAAATCCACAGGCTCGCTCTCGTTAAGGCTGTATCAATCGTTCTGAAAAACGCTTTAAATCTCCTAGGGATAGAAGCCCCGGAGAGAATGTAACTACCTCTAGACGGAGCGGATTGTTATCCCTTTTGGGGTTATCTCGAAGGGGTGTATATCTGTCGAATGGTCTGTCATCCTCATCTTCCTGATCAGCAGTGAACGCTTGTATTTGGCTATCCCCAGGTACTGAAGGAGGATAACAGAGTCGACCATGAATTCGATAACCCCGAATCTCGAAAGAGACTTGCTGTCCTCCAGAACCTCCGCGACAACCAGAACTGTTTTGCCCATGTCCCTCAGCCTCTGCAAGACCTTGTACAGAGACTTTCGAATTTTGAACGGCTCGTGCATGTAAAGCTCAAACATGCTCACGGAATCTATAACCACCCTCTTCGCCTTGGCCGCCTCTATGTTCTCTGTTATTCTCTCTATCAGGGTTTCTATGTCGAACGGTTCGATCTCCATGAGTTTTATCACGCCCTTCTTTTCCAGAGCCTCGAAATCCCACTCGAAGTTTTTTGACTGTTTCTTTATGTTGTTTATGGTTTCCCCTGTTGTGAGATACAATCCCTTTTCATTGTTATTCACAGCTCCGTTGTGCAGGAACTGCGCACAGAATATGGATTTGCCCGTGCCTGTCTTGCCGGATACCAAATTGACGCTGCCCTCTTCAAAACCCCCGCCAATCAGCTCGTCCAATCCGGGTATGCCTGAATTGACCTTCATAAGACCAGTTTATTTTTGTTTCTCTGTCTTATAAAATTTTTTAACCTGGAATTCAAAAGAGAAGTATGATAAGGAGGCCTGTGGTCGCAGGGATGTTCTACCCCCAGCATGAGGACAATCTTAAAGAACAGCTGTCAAAATTGTTTGAGGGGATCGAAAAAAACGATTTCCTCTGTGTGGTTTCTCCCCATGCGGGTTACGAATACTCAGGAAGGACAGCTGCCTATGCGATTAATTCGCTTAGATCCCTCGGAAATTTCGTGATACTCGGTCCCAACCACAATCTTATGGGAAGCAAATTCTCGATCATGGGATCGGGTGAATGGGAAACCCCGTTGGGAACGATAGGCATAGACTCCGAACTGGCGAAGAAGATCCTGAAATGCGAGGTCGTTCAGGAAGACGAGATCGCGCATACCCATGAACATTCGATCGAAGTTCAGCTACCCTTTTTGCAATACAGATTCAAAAATTTCGAAATCGTTCCGATCTCCATATCCAACATTGACTACTCGGAGGATTTCCTTAACAAATGCGAAACCCTAGGGAAACATATAGCGAAAACGATAAAGAGGAAAAAAACAGGCGTTGTTGCCTCCTCCGATTTCTCCCACTACCTGCCAGCGGAGGTAGCGAAGGAGAAGGACGAAAAAGCGGTTGAAAGAATCCGGAAACTCGATCCCGAAGGGTTTTTCAGAACGCTCGAAGACATAGATGCCTCTGTGTGCGGGTACGGGCCAATCGCTGTTTTAATGTATATGGCGAAATCCCTTGGACTCAAAAAAGTCAAGATATTAAACCACACGGATTCAGGGGATACAACGGGAGACAACTCCGCTGTGGTTGCTTACTATGCGATCGGGTTTAAGTGAGAATTCACGATCTCCTCAGAGGGGTTTTTGGTGAATCGTGCGCCAGGAAAAGCCTTCGGGGATTTGGGTGTTTCTTTATGTGTATCCCGAGCATCTCGGAAAGCTCCCTCTCGAAGAGGTTCGACCCCGGATAAATATCGGTTATGGTTTCTATGGTGTGATTCTTTTTGTCCACGGAGATGCGGACATTTATAGTCCTGTTCCTGTGCACGAGATGATAAACAACCTCTATGTCCTTTCCGACATCCGTTCCTGATATCGAGGATATCCTCCCCACTCCCAGCCCTTTCAGCTCCCTCAAAACCTTCTTGAATTCCTTTCTGCCCGGGGAGATCCATATGTTGTTGTTTTCCATCTTCGGCTTCAGCCCCTTTATGTAACTCTCCACGTGCATTATGATTCCCCCATCTTCTTCAGAACCTTTACAACCCCATCTATAAGGGCTTCCGGTTTGGGAGGGCAGCCCGGGACGTAGGCATCAACAGGTATTATCTTTTCAAGGGGTCCCACCACGTTGTAACAGTCGTAGAACACGCCTTTCGATATCGGGCACGTTCCGAACGCTATCACGTATTTCGGCTCACCCATCTGCTCGTAAATCGTCTTTATACGATCCCGCATCTTTACGTTTATCGGGCCCTCTATTATAAGGATGTCCGCGTGCCTCGGTGAACCTTTATCAAGGATTCCGAACCTTTCTAGATCGTACTTGGGCGTAAGGGAAGCGAGTATCTCTATCGCGCATCCATTGCATCCGGACCCGCTCATATGCAGAACCCATGGAGACTTCTTCCTGCAGTAGTTAACGAGTTTCCTGAGTAATGGTTTCCCTGATTTCTTCAGATTTTCTGCATCCAGCTTGATAATTTCCTCTTTCATGTTAAACCCAGATAACCATTAACAGGACAACTATCACCGTCCCTATCACGATCCACATTAGATAATCCGAGAGTTTTCCCGAATGATAACTTCTCAGGTCCTTTACACCCAGCGCCCTTTTTATCGCGTGATAGAAATTTTCCGTGCTCACGCTAACCTTTGGAAAGGGTTCCCCGCACGTGTAGGTTTCGAATTTCATCTCCTCTTTCACAGATTTCCTGTTTCCCAGGAGGTATATCAAGAAACCTAGAAACACGAAACCCATGAAGGCCAGGACGAACAAAGACCACTGCTCGAACATACGAATACACCTTAACCCCCCATCACCGCAGTTATATATTGGCTCTGGTCTAATAAAGCATTGGCTGCCGGCTCAACCAGATTCAGGCCGATCTGAGGAAAAACCCCAATCAACACGCACAACACAGTCAAAATAATGACAGGAACCAACAGGGTTCTCGGGATCTTCACTTCAATCCTCTTGGTAGCCAGGAACATCGATGAGAAAATCTTGAACGAATACGCCAATGTTATTGCCGATGCAACTATCGCGATAACAGTCAAGAGAGGGCTAACCTCCCACGACGCCATGAAGATCAGCCATTTAGAAACGAATCCGTTAAGCGGTGGAATCCCTGAGAGCGAGAGAAGACCGATACCCACGCATATCAGCAGTGGCGTGCTCTTCATTCCCATCTCATTAAGATTCTCCTTCCCTGTAAGGTAGATCCCCACTCCCACCCCCATGAAGAGCAGGGTTTTTATCAATGCATTGTTCAGTATGTGATACAACCCGGAGGTAAGACCAAGGAGCGTTCCAAAACCTATAACCATTATGACATAACCTATCTGAGATATCCCCGAATATGCAAGCATCCTCTTCACGTTTACCTGCACCAGAGCCAGACCGGCTCCCACTAACATTGTGATCACACCGAACAATATAAGAACCCAGTTGAGCTGTATCAGATTGAAGATGAACAGAACCCTCAGAATCCCGTAAACACCCACTGCCGTCGAAATAGCTGTGAATATTGCTCCTATCGGGGCGGGCGTTCCCTCTATCGCATCCGGTTTCCATGCATGGAAGGGAACTATCGCAGCCTTCAGGGAGAATCCCGCCACAAGCATACCGAGCGCGACCATGTAGGCAGGGGTTATCGAAACCCTCAAAGCGAGATCAGCGAAGTTCAGCGTTCCTGCAAGTCCATAGAGCATAGCGATCCCCAGGAGTATAAACAATGAGGTTATTGAGCCAACTATGAGGTATTTGAAGGCTCCCTCTATCGCACCCTCATCCAGAAAAAACGCAACCAATGCGTAGGAGGAGACAGAGAGTATCTCAAAGAAGACATACAAATTGAATATGTCCCCGGTGAGCGAAACTCCCAGCAGACCTATCGTCAGCAGACATAAAAGTGTGTAATACCTGTGTTTTCTCTCCTTTATGTACTTCGTGGAATACACAGCGATGATCGATGATACTCCTGTAACGAGAAGAGCGAGAAACACGTTCAGCTTGTCCAGGACCCAGACTATTCCAAAGGGAGGAGACCACCCGCCGAAAGCAAATACCATGATGTCAGGGTTTAAAGACATATACAGCATAAAGAAAAACGAAAACAGGATCGCTCCNNGACGATCAGAACCAGGAAGGTCGCTGCGAATAAAATCAGGAGCACGTAAATTATCATATCATCCCCTCAACTTATTCATTCTATCCGTATCCAGTGTTTTCAGATGCCTGTATGCGAGCGTTACAATACCCAATGCCAGGGCGGTAACACTCAACTGTATCACTATCGATGTCAGGACGAGAGCCTGCGGTAGGGGGTCAACCGCACGCAAAGCGAAGTAATTTATGTTACCCAGAGTAACAATAGGAGGAATCCCCTCCGCTCGGAAACCGATTGCTATCAGCAAGAGGTGTATGGAGTTCGTGAACACTCCCAAACCTATCACCTTCTTTATCATGTTCTTTTTCCAGACCATGCAGTAAATCCCTATTAATGCGACCACCACAGTTCCAACGTAAACTTCAAACATACTCACTCCTTCATCAGCAGGAACACTATCAATATGAGTGCCATCGAAACCATCATACCTCCAACAACGTTAAGTAACAAAATCTGCTGGGCGCTCCAGAGTTCGAAAACACTACCTGTTGGTATCAGGATATCCCTGACAAATGATTCGAACAGGACAATCAAAACCAAAAACAAAGCGACAAGACCCTCCACTATATGAGCCGTCTCCTCTTTTATAACCCTTTCGGCCTTTCTCAAGCCGAATGATATCGCCAATAAAGCTATCCCTGAAGCTATTATCACCCCGCCCGGGAAGGAACCGCCAGGGGTTAGGTGTCCGTGGAAAAGAATGTAGACTCCAAATAGTATTATGAATGGAAACAACCCCTTTGTCACAGTCCTTATTATTATATCCATTATTTCCGCCTCTTCATCCCGAACATCACGATCGTGAAAACACCAAGGGCAGCCGTGAACAGAACGGTTTCCTCCCCCAGCGTATCGAATCCCCTGAAGTCCCACACTATCGAACTTACGAGGTTCGCCGATCCAGTGTCTTCAAGGGCGTTCTCCAGATAGTAGTTGGCAACGTGTTTTCCTTCCCACGCCCCGAAAACAGGCGAAAGAAAGACGTATAGGAAGATACCGCCAAGTACGAGCAGGCAAAGGACGAACAAAACGCTCTTCATTCCTCCAGCCTCCTGGTCTTCCTTATGACAATCATGTAGATCAGCGTAACCAGACCCGCATTCACAGCAGCCTCCGTGATGGCGATGTCAGGTGCCTGCAAAACGAAAAACAGCAGAGCGAGCGTGAGCGAACTGGAGGCCAGGAATATCACAGAGTATATCAGGTCCTTGAAGTGAACCGCTAAAACAGAGAACAGTATCATCAGCATTAGCAGGGGGATAAATATCATATTTATATTATGGGGTTTGTTAAATTAATTCCTACTTCCTTTTCCTTGCCAATTCCTGTATCTCCATGGCGGTTTCATTTATCTGGTTCGCTGTTTTCGCCATCTGTTCCTGTATCTCCTTGCCTGCCTTTTCGAGTTCCTTCTCCCTCTCCTCAAGAAAGGGGCCTGCGGATTCCAGCGTCTTGTTCGCCATTACGTTCGCTCCCAGATTAATCAGGAAAGTTTTCAGATCCGTTACCTTCCCCTTTCCGTAGCAACCGCTGCCCAAGGGAATGAGAACATCATTCGTTACCTTCCCCTTCTTCAAATCCTTTAAAACCTCCTGGGTGGTCTTGATCTCCATGAACTGCCTTTCAACGAGTTCAAGCTGTTCCCTGAGACTTTCCAGGTTCTGTTGCAGGAGCTGGTAGAGAACGTATTTCTCCTGGAGTTTTTCCTCTGACATGGAAATCACGTAATAATAAATTCGGTTTTGCGTATTTAAATAAGAAGTTCTATTCGCAGTGAGCCGCTTCCCAGTAACACTTTCCGTTTGTGTAATCATTGCAGCTCCCCTTGTTTGTTATGTCAGCGCAGTCAAAGCTGAAAGGGTCGGTTCCGATTTTCCGGCAGTAGTCACCTACTGTTTCGTTGTTGTTAATCCACTTACAACCTACATTGGTGCATGTTGCCCTCTTCCTTACATTGCTGCAGGCAAACTGACCCCCTGCACAAGCGGCGTCTTCCCATGCACAGTCATTGTTCTCACAGGCAGCAGGATCTGTGATTGAAGTGCAGTAAGGATCATCTTCAGATTTCGCCGCACACGCCAGAGCAGGGGCATATACCCTGTCGTAACAGTTATAGTATTCTCGAACGTCTATCTGGAAGGTTCCTTTTGAAGTTCCAACATTAGTCCAGAATTTCTTTTCGCTGTCCTCTTTGAATTTGGCAAAATAGTCTCTCCACTCACACGGAGAACATTCCAAGCTGTGTGTAGGGTTGTCTGTTCCTGCCGCGTTCGCGCTGCATAACCTATCATACTTCGGACGTTCAGTGTATTCTATCGCGCTCTGCAGTGGATCTTTGTTTGGGCATGAACACCACCAGTATCTGATACGAATAGTCCATCCATCACAAGCTCCATTGCTAACGTCTGTTGCCATTATCCATATATCATCCGTGGCATTGTAAGGGTAAGTCCAGTCCGGGTTCATGTCATGCCCTACTTTTACATCAACTTCACAACCTTTCATGCAATTGGGATGGCATATGCTTCCCACCGGTTCACAATCAGCACACGTACAGTCCTCTTCTGAGCATGTTGAATATTCAGGGTAGTCAAGCCAGTTGGGGTATGTTTGGTGGCACTTATCTCCCGGGCAACCGCAGTCATCATTGGAATCGCATTCGGCTCCACACTGGCCCTTAACACACGAATATTCGAACGGGTCATACTCACAGATGCACTGCCCGCAGTCTCCGTAAGCGTCCCTTGTCCCCAACTTTTTACCTGAACATTCGCTTGTCGTTTGTGAGCAGTAAAGGTTGTTGTTAGTCCCAGGCAGTTCGCACTCCTCGGGAGGAGTAACCATCCCGTCACCGCAGAATGCGCAATCATCCCAGGTCATACAGGAGGTTCCTGGTGTCCCGGGCTGGACTTTTTTGCACACAAACTGATCATAATCACATATCTTCTCATAACAGTCGCTGTTCACACTGCAGGAATCACCAGGCTTGGTTACAGGCTCCTCTTCGCAAGTGAACGTCGAATAATCACAGATATCATGGAAACAATTATCATACGTTTGGCACTCATCCATTCCAGGACCTTCCACAACCTTACACTGCTGCCCGACGTAATCACACACCCTGTGCTGTTCACAATCATCGAATGTTACGCACTCATCAGTCCCCGGAGCTTCAGCTGTATCGCAGGTCAAATCCACGTAATTACATTCTGTGTGCGTGCAATCACCGAATGTAGAACACTCATCAACACCCTCGCCTTCCACTATTTTACACTGGTCCAGTATGTAATCACATACCTTATGCTGGGGACAATCCCCGAACGTTACGCACTCGTCATCTCCGGGAGTCCCGACCAGCTCGCAGGTCAGTTTTTGATAATTACATTCCATATGTGACGGTTTGTACTGGCACATGTAGTTGCAATCCCCTGTGTTTGGCTCAAGCTCGTCACATTCCGGGTCTGATGTACACCCTGTATAATCGCTCTCGCAGTTGTTATCTTCCAATTCACAAACCTCGTTACAGTAATCCTGCAGATAATCATAACCGTAGTCACACGTTTCCAGATAAGTCATTGGAGGATGGCCGTCGCACTCAAAATCCCCAGAACAGTAATATTCACATTCGTTTACATGCTCATACTGGCAGTTCACGCAGTGGTAGTAGGTGTTGTCTCCCTTGCATGTGTACTCATGTCCCCACGGACCCCACCCTGCGTAGTCCCCTGCGATCTCGCATTCCTCTCCTGGGTCCAGAATACCATCACCGCAGTAATAACAATCATCAAACGTTTCGCACTCATCCGTTCCATCCCCGGCAACAGGTTCGCAAATCCTATCTATGTAATCGCACTCATAATGCCTGCAATCATCATCATTCACACACCCCACCTGTCCTGTCCCAGCGACTGCGACGCAACTTATGTCCTGGCATACGTAATCAATACAGTCCGAATCTTTCGTGCATTCATCTATCCCTTGGGACTCGTCAATTATACAACTCATGCCGCTACAAATGGTGTGCACACAGTCATCGAATGTTAGACACTGGTCTTCCCCAGGACCTTCCACAACCTTACACTGCTGCCCGACGTAATCACACACCCTGTGCTGTTCGCAATCATCGAATGTCTGACACTCAACATAACCGTTTCCGGCAACAGCATCACAAGTCAAATCCACATAGTTGCAAACGTAGTCAGTACAACCCGCGTCTGTTGAACACTCATCAGTCCCCGGGGACTGCGAGGTTATACAACTCATCCCTTCGCACACATTATGTATGCAATCATCATAAGTACTGCACAACGTTCCTGGAGTACCGGGCTCAGCCTTCTTACACACCTGCTGGCCGTAATCGCATATCTTCTCATAACAGTCGCTGTTCACACTGCAGGAATCACCAGGCTTGGTTACAGGCTCCTCTTCGCAAGTGAACGTCGAATAATCACAGATATCATGTAAACAATTATCATACGTTTGGCACTCATCAGTCCCTGCGCCTTCCACGATCTTGCATGCCTGCTGGTCATAATCACAGATTTTGTGATGAGGACAGTCCCCAAACGTTTCGCACTCATCTTCACCCGGCTCAAGTTCGATGACGCTATCGCATATCATATCAACGTAATTGCAAAACGTATGCTCACAACCGTAAACCGTCACGTAAGTCTCAGGGAATTCTTCAAAGACAGTTGTTTCGTTGTAATTCAGGTATTCAACTCCCGAATCCGGGTATACATTGGTTAGATTGTAACCAAGCTGATACAGGTAAACTTTGAAGGAAATTACTAAGGTCTCGTTTATGTTCACCGTTCCGAGCTCACATGTTATTTTCCTTTCACTCTCATTATATTCGCATTCTCCCGGAAGAGTGGATACGTTCAATTCAACATAGTCAGGCATATAATCTGTGACAACAACATTAGTTCCCGCCACGGTTGTTATGACCTCTTCGGCTATCTCCTCGTAGATTTCCTCCAGATCCTCGCTGTCCGGAACGTAATAAGATTTCCCACCCGTAAGGTTGGCGATATCCCCCATAAGACTCTGGTTCGCGTTCTCCCCTAGAGCGATGGTGTATATCACGATCCCGTTGTCCACAGCTTCCTGCACGCTTTCAAAAACTCTCTGATGACAATCTGGTGGTGGGCTCTTTGAGCCGCAGTTATTGTTTCCGTCAGAAAGCATGACCTGAACCCACGGAACGTCCACCCTTCCGTTTGCAACCAATTCCCGTGTTCCGTAATCAATGCCCTGGCTCATGTTGGTCCAGCCACCTGCGCCCATACCATCTATTGCGGATTTGACAGCATTTTTGTTAAATGTCAGCCCCTGCTCAAGTTTTGCATTGGTGTTGAATGAAACCAGGCCCAGTTTATCATTTGAACCCAAGAAATCAACAAAAGTTTTCGCCGCGATCTTTGCATCGCCTATTGGCTGCCAATCGCTTATGTTATCATCCCACCCATCATCATCCATGCTGCCCGAATTGTCAAAAACGAGAACAACGTCCACTGGATAATGCTGCTCGCATGCCTCCCCTTTACCTTCAATTGTGAGTGTTATCGTCGTCTCCTCGCAATACAGTTCAGTCGGGTTTGCCTCCTTGTCAACCTCCAGGTAAGGCGGTGTGCACTCATCCATGCAATCTTCATTGGTTTCACACCCATCTTCCCCAGAACAGTCAATCGTTAAGCAAACCTCCTCCTCATAATCGCATTCCGTGTGTATGCAGTCATCAAACTTTTCGCACTCATCCGCCCCTTCACCATCCACGATCTTGCATGCCCGCTGGCCGTAATCGCATACCTTATGTGTTGGAGGCGGACACTGAACATTCCCTCCGCCACCGCCAGAGAAACCGCCACCTCCTCCGCCAGAGACGCTAGTTTTTGGGATAGGATCATTTGTTTCCTCGGGTTCAGGAGGTTCTGGCTTGGGAGGAGCTTCCTCTCCGCCCTCATTATCCATCATTTCATAGAAACCCATAACCTCAACAGAGGGGTTCTCTCTAATTCCAGTCTCTCCGGTTAAGCCAGTTTCGTGCAGTTCCCCCTTTCCTTCGGCAGGTCCATAGAGTGCGAAAAGGATAAGACAGAGTCCTATGGCAATTAAACCCAGGCTGTACTTCACGAACCCTTTGTTTAGGATGCCCCTCATGCTATCAGATTGTGATAACCAAGTAGTTAATAATAGTAAGTTTTAAATACCTTGTATTTTCCAAGAAATTGCGTTAAATTTATAACAATTTAAGCTCTTTAGTTAACCTGTCAATTCTGTCCTCTTCGACCGGTCCGATGCCAAGGGAGGTGACAGTTCCAGGTTCGATCTGTGTTTTGCCCGCATCTCTTATCACGGCGTACGGGATTCGCTCGCTCTTCACCCTCTCCTTAAGTTCCATGAGTTTTTTCAAATTCTCAACCTTGAGGACCACCTTCTTCGATCCTCCCTCCTCCCAGCGCTCCCTTGTTTCAAGATCAGTCTCCTTGTACGCCTCCAGGGAGGCGTGCGCCACCTGGGCGGCGATCTTTCCCTTGTCCATTCCCAGATCCTTCCTTACGACGATCACCTGCTTGTACATATTATTAGAATAGATCAAACTGGATTATAAAAAGACCTACCTAAAAATAAAAAAATCAAATAAAGATGGGAAGGGCGGTTATTATATTTAACTGACAGTTCCTGTCACGGTTCCTGTTTCAGTGAAACCCTTCAACCCTGAGTCAAGATTGTCATACGTTAGACTCACTGATGCCGTGTAGGTGTTTCCCGATGTGAACCCTGGGCAGTCCGCTTCCACCTTAAATGTTCCTCCTATTCCAGCCTCCACGTAAGCAGCACCATTAAAGTCCGGGTTATTACAGGATGTTGCACCTATCGTCACCGTAACTGCCGTGAAGTTCAACCTAGAAGCCAAGTTGTTCTTGAGATTCAGTTCGAAGTTGTCCGTTGCCGATGTATTCAATTTCCAGTTACCTGTTGCCGGTGCTCCTATGTTGGCAAATCCGGTTGCCCTAGAACCTGCGTACGTCGCTGGATTGAACACCCCCAAGGCGTAGAGAGCCGCTGCCACTATTATGACGATCAGTATTGCCCAACCGTATGTCATCAAATACTCCATTGCAGATTGTCCTTTCTTCATGTTGATCACTTTATAATTGGTCTAAACTGGTATATAAATTTTAGGCAGGCAGGAAACCTGCAAACATGCTGCTTATAACCATCCTCGCACCGAAGAAGACGAGCAAGGCGATTATCATGAAAATAGGAATGTACTTTATCCCACCCTTCTCCTTCCCGGTGTCTATCAGGCCTATTATTATCCCGGAGAAGAACGTTGTGATTATTATCGAAACCACCGAGAACAGCAAAAGGAAGTCAGGGGAAACCGAGATACCGAACTTGAAAAACGGGATGTTGGTCGAGAAGGATTCCGGTAGGTTTCCGGCAGAGGAAAACATGGTTAGGGTCGTAATGAGATAGAGCGAGAGAGCGTAAAGGACCGGGGCTCCCAGTATCCCCGCGAAGACTATGAATATCCCGTACATTATTATGTTCGCCTTTACCTCCTTCTTCAATGCCTGTTTCCTTCTGATATCTATTGCATTTTCCTCGAGCAGGGCGACCAGCTGGCCTCCTGATCTTGAACCCTCGCTTATCAGCTTTACCGCCCTCTCCAGAATCTCCGATCTTATATACCTCGGAATCTGCTGCAGGCCGTCCGCCAGGGATTTGCCCGTCATTATCTCTTTGCCAGATCTCTTTATCGCCTCTGCAAGCGGTCCGAATTCGCTCCTGGCTGAGAGAAGCAACGCCTTGCTCGGTATGAAGCCAGACCGTATATTAGCAGCTGTTAACTCCAGTGCGTCAGGAAGAACGTTCTCCACAAAATTCCTTCTCCTGTCCACCGCCAGTATGAGCCACCCGTTGAGAAGGAAGAAGATGCCGCAAAAGACACCAATGAAAACGTAAACCATGTAGGCACTCACGAAGAACGCAATTACCCCTGCGATTATCAAGCTCATTACCAGGGAATTGGTTATGTATTTCTCAGGGGTCGTTTTCATGCCTGAGAACTCTATCATTTTCCTTACCCAGTTTCTGTAGCGTGGTGGGAAAAATTTATGCAGCATATCAATCTATCCCTATCGGCCTCCTTGACTTTATCAGACCCACGAACATGAACTGAAATAACACAAGCATCCCTATTATCCCGATCAGTATGAGCTCCAGGTTTATTGTCAGGCCTGTGAAGGAGGCGAGAACCAAGAGAAATGTTATGCCCAACGTGGGAAATATGACAGCAAAAAGCATGTACATCAGGGCGAGAGGATTCAGCTGGGAGCCGTACTTCTTTATGGACACCCTCTGCTCCACTGCCAGATTGTCAACTATCTCCCTCATCGTCCCTCCTATGTCCGCCCCTGATTTCAGGGCGTTGATCATCTGCCACATCACACGCCTAAAGAAGAAGGAGGGGGTTTCCCTTGTCAGGATTTCCAATGCCTCAGCCTCGGATTTCCCTGTGTTTATTTCGTTCACGACCCTTCTTATTTCATGGGAAAGCAGGCCGTACTCACTTCTTGCTATCGAAATCAGCGTGTTGTAAAGAGGGACGCCAGCCCTCACCTGAACCAGAACATGGTGAAGCATGTATGGCAGATTCTTCTCTATGTCCTTGATCTTTCTGGTTGCGGAAAGTTTCGGATAGAAGGAAAGGAAGAGAAAACCCGCAAGGCCTATGCTGCCCCCGGACAGGAGAGATATTGATAATGCCTTCAATAACTCTGCCCTCGCAGCGATTGTCACGATAAATATCGCGGAGAACACGATAATGAAATAGAATATCAGCGTGAACATCGCTATGGACATCCACCTTCTGGGGCTTATCCCAAACCCCGCTTGTTCCAGTTCGAACTCCAGCGAGGGAAAGAATTTCGATAGGTTCTCACCTAACCCTAGAAAGTGCTCTGAGATACTCCTGACCTTATCGTAAGGCAGAGGCAGGAATGGGATTTTGTTTTTCACATAGAATATTTGTTTTAGATCGAATATAAGTTTTGGGCTAGCTGAGTTCCAGACGGAGGATTCCGTTTCTGAAACGTTTGCCGGTGACGCTTGTTTGCGGTGGTTTGGTGAGGATTTTGAAATACGCTTTGTCCCCTGCCCTTGCCTTAATCTCTATGGAATTCTCAAGCGTTTTCAATTCTATATCACTCTCATCCTTAACATCCGGTAGTTCGACCTCGACCGCTATCCTGTCCCCTATCCTCTTAACGCACGTTTTGGGCTCCTCTGTTGTTTTCGCCCCGCTGATGCAAACGCCTCCCCTGGATTCAAAATTCTCAGCTTTTGGCTCTTCGGATTCCCTGACCCTTGGCCTGAGCGTTCCAAGCCTCTCCCTGAGTCCAAGCTTCTTCACCTCTTCCTCTATTTCCTTTATGTCCACGTTCCCGAAGGTCTTCACTGAAACCCTTGGCTTCTCTCCGGAACTCCTGGTTATGTTTATCGAGAAGCCCCTCCCCTTCACGGGTTTTCTGAAGAAGGGAGAGAGATCAAAGACCTCGAGATTCCTTTCAAAAACCCTGTCCATCTCCTTCAATTCGCGCTCCATCCTCGAGAAAACGCTAGCGAAAAGGTCCTCCCCTAGAATAGACCCGCATCTGGGACAGAACCTCCATCCTTCCCTCGTATCTGCCCCGCACTTCCGGCATTTCATGTTATCATCTTCTAAATCCTAACATAAAAAATTTACCTCAGTATGTCCGCTGTGGCAGCTCCTACCGATGCGAAAAAGGAAACGAAAATAAATATCCTGAAAGACCATGCAGGATCTCCAACGTGATTCATCACCCCGAACAGCCAGAGTATGAACCAGGTGACGCTGTAGGAGATCAGGAACAGAGAAACCAGCCTTTTGGGTATATAGGTTTTTCCAACTATGTGCGTGTTGAACTCCGCTATAGCTTCCTTCGCGACCCTCTGGAATTTCGTGTAGTAGATGATTATCGTAACGACAGCGATGGAAAGCAGAATGAACATAACAAGCCGCATTGGTTCAAGTTCCCTCGCCAGGGTCCAGACCTCTTCCGTGACCGAGAGCGGTGTTGCGAGAATAACAGCCCCGAATATCTGCTGCGCGACATCGTCCATCTCGAACTTTTCCGGCTTTATTCTTTGGGCTAAGGAAGTTATCTTTGTCCCGTTCTTCCTTATTCTCTTTATTACCATTGCATTCACCTGTGCTGGGTGGTTCCAAGCTTTCGAAGTCCATTCCCTGACAACCTCAAAAGATATTATAGACTGTTTCGTATTTAAATAGCTTCAGAAATGATTTCCAATCAAACAAGCTTCCTGGCTATCGTTATCAGCCTGGGTTTCTTCATGAGAATGAATCCCAGTTTTTTGAATCCGGAAGACCTTGCCAGGTTAATTAGGTCCTCCCCCTTGAGATAATTAACCAGCCAATTCAGCTCTTCATCACTCAGGCTTTCCACAACCCTCCTGAGCCTCAGGAGCTTTTCCATCTTCTTCCCCCTGGTCTCCCACCATTTTTTATTGTACTCGGAAAGCATAACCTTTGAGTAGTTCCCTTTCTTTATTGCCTTGACTATAACCTCCCCTGCGATCTTTCCAGCTATGTACGATTCTGATATCCCCCCTCCGTGAATGGGGTTCACCTGATGAGCAGCATCACCGACTATCAGGAAGTTATCCGAAACCATGTCTTCCAGAAGTCCGCCAACGGGAACGCCACCCGAGTTAACCTCTATCACAGAACCATTCCTCAATCCCTCTCTCTTTCTCACAAAATCCCTAAGGTATTCGATCGCGTGCTTTTTGGAGAAAGGCTTTCTCACCCCTATCCCAACGTTCGCCGTTTCCTTCCCCTTTGGGAATACCCACGCGTAACCTCCCGGAGCGATTTCCTTCCCGAAATACATCTCGATCCTGTCCGGGTCGATCTTAACGTTGGTCATCTCGAACTGAACACATGAAGCTATGTCATTCAAAGAAAGCGTGGTCTTCATCCCCATCATCCTCGCGATCCTTGATTCCACACCATCGCAGGCGACAAGTATCTTACAGGTTGTTTCGAAATTCCGATCACCCGATCTCATTTTAACATTCACTTCCGAACCCTTCCTCTCCACCCCGACAACCTCTGTTTTCGTGATAATCTTCGCTCCTCCCTTGGCTGCAAGTTTTGCCAGGTATTTATCAAACATCTTCCTCTCGATCACCCACCCTTCCGGGCCTTTAAAGTCGACCGTGATTTTCTTCCCGTTCGGTGCGTAGGCCGCAGCTCCCTTAACCATCTTGGCAACCCAGGATTTTTCAAGCCCTATGCCCATCCTCTCCAGCGAAGATTTTGAAAGGCCCTCCCCGCACCTCACGGGAACGCCTATCTCCTGGCGTTTTTCAACCGCGAGCACCTTCAGCCCTTTCTCCCCGCAGTACCTGGCGACCGAGCTTCCCGCAGGACCTATGCCTACAACTATTACGTCATACTCCTTTTCGGGGTTTTCAAGCATGATCACACCTAATAAATCTTTTTAATAAAAAAACTATTTATAAAGCAATCTGGTGGTGTTATGTTTTTCAAGAAGAGGAAGGAGAGAGAGAAGAAAAATCTCGCCCTGTTCGTGGACGGGCCGAACATCATAAGGAAGGAATTCAACATAGACCTGGACGAACTGAGGAAAATCGCTGGAAAATACGGAAGGATCGTAACAGGCAAGGTTTTCCTCAACCAGCACGCCTCTGAAAAACTGATAGAGGCGATTGCGAACCAGGGATTCGAACCAAAAGTCGTTCTCGCAGGGGAGATAGAATCGGATGTTGATGTGAGCGTGGCAGTGGATGTAATCAGGGCGGCGTACACAGACAACATCGACATAATAGCGCTGGCCTCGAGGGATGCGGATTATCTGCCTGCGATACAGGTTGCAAAGGAGAAGGGAAAAAAGGTTCTTGTCATTGCAACAAAACCGGGCTTTTCCAAGGCCCTGCAGCACGCGGCCGATTACGTTGAACTCCTCTCCAAAAGGTTTTGAACGAGACTAAACGGAATTCTGTAGATAATAGTTACCATTTATAAATAGTTACATTTATAAAATCTTAAATTAAAATATATACATGAAAAAAAGATATGGTGGAGTCTCAAGAAGAGATAAGTCACCTTCTTATAAACATAGTAAGGTAAACCCGAATTACCCAGGGGAACCAACAATACCGCGCTATTTAAAAACCGTAATAAGGCCAAGACAGTTTTTAGCTAGTTATTAATTAAACCCCTGTTGAAAACCTGCTCTTTATGCCCACAACGAAGTACGCCCCTATCAATATCAATGCGCTGCCCATGAGCTGAAGGTTTGGGGCGGGTTCACCCAGCCACAGAACACCGACCACCAGCGAAACAACCGGAGCGATCAGGAGAAGGGAAGAGGCCTTCGAGACGTTGATATGGAGGATGCTCCAATACCAAAAGAGGACGTAAACGAAAAGGATCGCGACGGATATCGAGATGTTAAACCATTGCTGCGCGCTCAGGGAGAGCAAGAGGTCGAACTTCCCGAGCAGGAGAACCACCCCGAAGAGGATGATCCCGCCGAAGAACATCCTCGCGAATGAAACCACAAAGTTCGTTTCCCCCTTTATCATCGCCTTCCTAGCGATCACGTTCTCCAGCGCCCAGAGGATTGTCGCGCCTATAACGAGCGCATCCCCTAACTGAGGGTTCATCCATAAATCAGCGGGGTTTATCTGGGCCGAGAACAAGACAACGGTTCCTATCAACATTATGATCAGAGCGAAAATCTGCTTCTTTGGGATTTTCTCCCTGAGCAGGATAAACGCGAATATTGCTACGTAAAGGGGAAGGGTCTTGTGTAGGAAAGCCGCTCTCCCCCCTGTTGTGAACTTCAACCCGGTGAAGAACAGAAGGAAGGCGAACGCCCCTCCTATCACGGCGATTAGCAAGAGATATCTCCAGTCCATCTCTTTGATGTTTCTCAGCGAGAATCTGTTGGTTAAAATTGACAGGCCAAGGAAGATCACGCCTATTATTATCGCTCGTACGGCGGTGAAAACCGTCGGGTCCAGATCGACCACGAAAATCTTGTTTACTGGTATCGCGAAACCGCTTATTACCGCAGCGATCAGGGCAAGAACCGTCCCGAGGGTTTCCTTATTCATTTTTCCTCCTCCTTAACATCCTGTTCACGTGATTCTGCTTTATCCTTTCCGAAACGTAATCATAGTGGACGCTCACCCTATCCCCATTCTTCAGGTTCCCCACAAAATCGTTCCTGAAGAACTTCTCGCCCAGCTTGGTCCTGACCAGAACTTTATCTGGATCGATCCTCAACACCCTTCCGGGGTAAACCAGGCATTCCCTTACATCCAGATCAGGCCTGATCTGCTTCCTCCATATTATCGCCTTTTCATGCTCCAAAAGGAAATACCTCCGGATCACCTCATCATCTATCTCTTTCTTGCCCATCCTTTTCGCCAGTATCGAACACATCCTTGTGGCGACCTTGAAGATCCCTTCAACCGGGAAATCAATTTCCTGCCTGTTTTTAACGGAATCATTCAGTTTTTTCAGCAGCTCCTCCCTGAGCTCTCCCCTGTTCACCAGAACCTCGCCGCACGGGATGGCGTAGCGAAGAAACAATTCCTTGTTCCTGATCGGCAATATCTCGAACATCCTACAACCTCTCCATATCGAAACCTCCAGCGGGTTTCGATCCTTCCTGCAACCTTTCTATTACGAAATCGTTGAACACCAGGACCTTCTCCCCTTTCCTTACCTTAAAAAACTCCGAATTGACCTTTCTCCTGACCCCTCCGAAATCCACCAGTGCTTCCTTGCCTTTCGCATCCAAGACCTTTCCCTTCAGAGCGATACACATCTCAATCATCCTTTAAAAGGTAGAGCAGCAGGGCCTTCTCCGTGTGCAGTCTGTTCTCGGCCTCATCGAAAACAACCGAATTTCGCGAGTCTATCACATCGTTCGTTACCTCGTAACCCCTCAGAGCCGGAAGACAGTGAAGGAATATGAAACCTTGTTTTGCGTGTTTTACAAGCTCGGAGCTGACCTGGTATTTTTTAAAATCCCTGGTTCTTTGTTTTTCCTCCTTTTCCTGCCCGGGAGAAATCCACTTGTCCGTTATCACGACATCCGCATCCTTCATCCCCTTCACAGGATCGTTCTCTATCCTTACGTTACCTTTGACGTACTTCCTAACCTTCTCCAGAAATTCCGGGTCAGGCAGGTATTTCGCCTTGTCCGGGCAAACCAGGAAAACGTTTGCCCAGAGCTTTGAAAAGCCGATCATTGTTGACCTTCCCATGTTGAACGCGCAGTCACCGAAGAAAGAAACCTTCAGGTCCTCGATCTTCCCTTTCTTCTCGATAACGGTCAGAAGATCCGCCAGGGTCTGACACGGGTGGTAGAGATCGCTCAGCCCGTTGATTACGGGGATTTTTGAAATGCTTGACATCTCCTCGAGGTCGGAATGCCTGTAAACCCTCGCCATTATCGCGTCGCAGTATCTCTCAAGAACGCGTATCGTATCTTTCAGGGTCTCTTTTTCAGCGAGTTTGGTTGTCCGCGAATCGAGATAGGCCGCATGACCTCCCAGCTGATTCATGGCGACTTCGAAAGACACTCTCGTCCTTGTGGATGTCTTTTCAAACAACATCGCGAGAGTTTGCCCTTCAAGCCTCCCCTCGGAATTCCCGGCCTTTATTTTTTTTGCCAGTTCCAGAATTTTTCTTATCTCCTTCTCCGGGTAATCCATCAACGTCAGGAAATTTTTCGCCATACACACCCCAATTTTTATTATTGCGAAACCATCTTTAAAACCTTGACAGCATCCCTTACCGAATCGTATACAGGGAGGGAATCCCTCAGGAAAAATTTCACCTTCCTGAAGTCCTCCGATCCAGGAGCGCAATCAACAATTATTTTCCCTGTCTTCACGCCTTTCAGGATCTCGAGCTCTTCGGGACGAAGCAAACACGATCTAAGCTGGTTTATTATCAGAACCCCATCGACATTCCTGTCCCTGACCACAACCTCGACGATGTTTTTGAACCTCTCCCCGTCCGCATCCGCGCGTATGTCAAGGGGGTTTATTACCTCAAGCCTTGGGTATTTCTTTTTGATCCCCCTCCTTGTCCTTTCGGAAAACCTCGAAAGCTTCAATCCGAATCTGTGGCAGAAATCGCTCGCTATTATCGAGGACCCTCCCGTGTTCGAAACTATCGCCACGTTCTTTATCCTCCCCCTCCCTTGTCTTTCCAATATCACTGCATAGTCGAGCAAGTCCTTAACGTTATCGACTTCTGTTATTCCTGCCTGTTTGAAAGCGCCCGAGTAGATCTCACACGAGGTAGACAGCGAGTCCGTGTGCGTCAACGCTCGCTCTTTAGATTCCTCTGAAATCCCCGATTTCAAAATAATGATCGGTTTCTTGGATGATTTCGCGATACCCATAAACCTCCTAGGCTCCCTGATGGATTCCAGGTAAAGAGCGACAACCTTTGTTCTTTTGTCCTCCAGAAGGTATTTCAGGATATCGGATTCATTCAAATCGAGCATGTCTCCGACCCAAACAAATTTCGAAATTCCGATGTTGTTCGAAACCATGCGATCAAGCAGAATGGCTCCAACGCCTCCTGACTGCGAAACAACGGATATCCCACCCTGCCTGATTTCCAGTTCCCTTTCAAACGTTGTGTTCAATCCTATTCCCGGGTTTATGAGACCGCAAACAGTTCCGGGCCCGAGGATCCTGAATCTCCCCTTGGACGTTTCTTTCAGCTTCCTCCTCTGATCCGGGCTGAAACCTCCGGAGAGGATCAAAAGAAAACTTGTTTTCAGATCCTTCGAAACTCTCAGGATATTTTCCGGGGGAAGGCTCACCACCGTCAGGTCCGCTGGCGGGTATTTATGGGATTTCTCAATATCCGAGAGAAATCCGTGCCCATCAAATTCGTGGAGATTCAGGCAAACCCTTTCGAAGATATCGGGGGAGACCATTATTTTCGAAACGTTCGATTTCGAGGAGCCGATCAGAAGGACGGATTTCGGTTCGAAGAGACCTTTCAAACTCATAATATTAATATGAAATCTTATAATAATAATATGAAGCTCGATCAATCCGAATGCAAAAAACTCACGAGGAAATACGGAATCCCCACAGCGAAAGAATTCCTCGCGAAGAAACCCGAACAAGCGATCGAATTCGCGAAAAAAATAGGCTATCCCGTTGTTATGAAAATCGATTCTGAGGATGTGGTTCACAAAACGGAAACGAAGACTGTCGTGACGAACATAAAAAACAAGGAAGAGGTTCTGGAAGCATTCGAGAAAATAATCAGGAACGCGAAAAAACACAAACCGAAAGCGAAGATAAGGGGCGTGATCGTTCAGGAGCACGTTGAAGGTTACGAAACGATAGTGGGGGGAAAGATAGACCCGCAGTTCGGGCCAATAATCCTTTTCGGAGCCGGCGGAATCTTTACAGAGGTCCTGAAAGACGTGGCGATAAGGATATGCCCCATCGAAAAAGAAGACGCGGAAGAGATGGTTGGTGAGGTAAGATATTCGAAGATCTTGAAGGGCTTCCGAGGGGAGCCTCCGGTTAAAATTAACGAGATAACCGATATCCTCTTGAGGGCCAGCAAGATAATGATGAAGGAGAAAGTGAAAGAAATGGACATAAACCCCCTGATTGTTTCTCACAAGGGAGCTAAGGCTGTTGACGTGAGGATAATAAAATAGACGGTTTTGCCATGGACTGGAAGCTGCATTTGATCCTTTCATTTATATTGTATTTCGCGATAATTTTGATTTCTCCACTTTCCCTTGCCTACTCCGTACAGGCGTTAATCATACTTATTTTCTCCTCTCTGCTTCCCGATCTGGATCACCCGAAATCGTTAATAAGGATTGCGATCTTCGCAGTGGTTTTTTATCTCCTGATGGTGTTCGTGATAATCCAGGACCTCGCCCTGGAAGTTAAAATCCTGACGATAGTTATCTTGCTCATTCTTACCTATTATTCCTACAAGCACCTCCCGCTGAAACACAGGGGAAAACATTCCCTCCACCTTTGGAGATACCCCTTCCTGTTCACAGCGGTTTTTTCTGTTTTGTTCGCAATCGCAAACATTAATATTTCCCTGATCCTATTTATTCTTATAGGGTACGGTTCGCATCTGTTTGCGGACAGGATAAAGAAATTTTAATTACTGGGGTGATCGATTTGGAGAGGCAGCAGACCTTGCTGAAAAAATACGAAGCTCTGGTTTCGGAATGGAACACCATTTCCCTTGTATGTTCAGTCGCTTTTTCGGCCTGTTTTATCGGCGTGGTTCTCGGCCTGATCTTTTACAACACCAGCGCAATCGCAATATCGATAGTGGTGATGTTCGTTTTCGGCGGTTTCGAATACAAGTCAAGGAAGGAGTACGTGGAGATAAAGGAAGATCTGGAAGAGGAGATGTTCAAGCTCGCTGGCATGAAGAAGGCGAGGACAAAGGAACTGATAAGAAAGGGATTGTGGTGGTAGTTTGTTCACGTTTTTGTTTGGCTGGAACAGAAAGATCAGGAAGCTCCGGAAGCGCTGGGACAGGCTGAGGGAGAAGGCTTTGAAAAAGAAACAGCCAATGAAGGGCGACATCCTGACTAAAATGGACGTGATAGAGCAGAACTTGCGGGTTCTGGAGGAGCGAAGGGTCAGCAGGGTCGAGAGATCGAGGCTCGCCAAGGAGATAGAGATAGACCTGGAGGGGATAAAGGCGATGATCAAGATGAAGGAGGATGAGTACGCCCAGCAGAAATCCGCTCCGATGCCCTCCCAGCAGAAATACCAGACAAGACCCGGATAACCCATTTGAAACAAATCTTTTTAAATTACTTTCTTGATAAATTATTATGCCTAGGAAGGCGAATAAGAGATTTAGTTCTGTGAAAAAATCAGGCTTTGATACCGGAAAATATCTGGAAGCGCAATCATCCGAAATCCTGAACAGGGTCAAGAGGTTCGATAAAAGGCTGTATCTTGAATTCGGGGGGAAGCTATGTTATGATTTTCATGCGGCAAGGGTCTTGCCGGGTTATGAGCCCGACACAAAGATAAAGCTGTTCAGAAAACTCAGCAATAACATGCAGATAATCTACTGCGTGAGCGCGAAGGACATACAGAGGGGTAAGATGAGGGGGGATTTTGGCTTGCCGTATGACCAGCAGACATTGAAGGATATCAGAGACCTGAAGGACAAGGGTTTGAATGTCTCCTGCGTTGTGATAACCATTTACAACGGAGAAAGTTTAGCCGACAGGTTCAAAAGATATCTGGAAAACCTCGGGATTAAAGTCTATGTTTTCACAGAGATAAAAGGCTATCCGGATGATCTTGATTTGGTTGTCAGCGATAAGGGCTACGGAAGTCAGCCATACATAAAAATAGAAAAACCACTGGTTGTTGTTACCGGAGCTGGTGGAGGAAGCGGTAAGATGTTTTTGTGTCTGTCACAGATGTATCACGATCACAAAAGAGGGATAAAATCCGGCTTCTCGAAATTTGAGACATTCCCCATATGGAACCTCCCTATTGATCATCCCGTTAACATAGCTTATGAGGCCTCAACAGCCGACCTTGGGGATTACAACATGGTTGACCCTTTTCATGAAAAGAAATACGGGACCACAGCAATAAACTACAACAGGGATATTGAGAATTTCGAATTGATGAAAAACATTTTGGAAAGGATTCTCGGGAATGAGAAAATCCCTTACAACTCCCCCACAGATATGGGAGTTAACAAGGCGAAGATTGGAATAATAAACGACAAAGTATGCAGGGAGGCCGGAAAACAAGAAATAATAAGGAGACATTTCAGGTATAAGGAAGAAATGATGTTGGGCATAGAAAGCAAGGAGACTGTCGAAAGAGCGAAGGAAATAATGGAGAAGTTAGGTTTGAAGCCAGAAAGAAGAAAGGTCGTTGTGCCAGCAAGAAAAGCTTCAGAGGAAGCCAGAAAGAAGGGCAAAGGTAATAAAGGTGTATTTTGCGGGGCGGCGATTGAACTGCCGAACGGGAGGATAGTTACAGGTAAGAATTCTCCTTTACTTCACGCGTCTTCTGCCGCTGTTCTTAACGCAATAAAGGTTCTGGCAGACATGCCTGATAATATCCATCTGATACAGCCCAATGTTCTTCAGGGCATAGATAAGCTGAAGACAAAAACCCTAGGCATGAAATCAGAAAGCCTTAACCTGGACGAAACCCTAATAGCATTATCAGCAAGCAGTTTGGCAAACTCCAAAGCAGAGAAGGCAATAGGGGAGTTGGTGGAGCTTAAAGATTGTGAAATGCATATCACGCACATACCAACAAACGGGGATATGTCGGGGTTGAGAAAGATAGGTTTAAACGTGACAAGCGATGCGATACTAACCAAATGAGCTATTCAACTATCCATACTCCTTGTTCAGCAGATCCCAGATCCTTTTCGCCTTTTCCTTCCCTATCCCTTCAACCTTCATGAGTTTGTCCTCTTTCGCAGAAAAAACGCGTTTCGGGGTTTTGAACTTTTTCAGCAGATTTCTGCTCAACTTCGTGTTTATATGGGGCAATCCCGCTATCAGGAATTCCTGCCGGTCTCTAGTGCTGGCGGACTTTCTGGGACAGCGGATCGCTACGCCTCGCTTCTTCTTGGCCTGCTCCCTGTACGCGATCCAGTAGATCTGGTTCGCCGTTTCTTTCGCGTTCCTTGTCCAGATTATCGGGATCTTGTAATCTATGGCTAGCGATGCGAGAGCTCCTCTGATCATGTTGGGGTGGACGTTCCTCTCAAGAAAGAGCAGATCGGGGTTTCCCTCCAGGATCATCAAAGGCTTCTCGAAACAATCCGAGATCTCGCTGACCTGCTTGAAGATCCTCTGGTCGATTATCGACTGGATAAAATCCGAGATGGTCTTCCTCTCCACGCAGACCCTGTCAGAACATATGTAATCCCCGGTTTTCAGTTGCTTCCTAACGAGAAGGACATCAAATTCCCTGAGATTCCGGAATACGTGGTTTTTGGATTCCCTGTGGTCAACCACTATCTGAACCTTCCCGGCATCCAGAATTTTTTGGGATTTTACCATTCGAATTAAATTAGGACAGGAATACATAAATTTTTGATCAGTAACCGAAGAATTTGGTTAAGTTTTTATACGGGCTTCCCGAAATATATATTATGAATAATAAAGGAGCCATACAATTGAGTTTAGGGTTCATAGTGGCGGTTGTTTTCGCCGTTGTCCTTCTGAGCCTGGCGGTCACATGGTTGCAGGGAATAATAATAGGAATAGGGACCTTGACCGATGATCTCACCCAGAAGGCGCACGACACGCTATCGGAGACCTTCAACAGAAAAACAACCAACTTCGCCGTTTATCCCAAGGAATACAGGCTTGATCCGGGACGCGGAATCAAACTTTCAGTCGGCGTCAACAACGACGACAGGGACGGCCAGCCCCACAACTTTGTGATACGCCTTTACCCAGCGATGGCGAGCAGTGACATAATAAGCACGTACGGATGCAGTTCATTCGCCGGATGCAGTTCCCTCAATGAAGACATGATAAGCTGGGTCACGTACTCCCACGAAACCTACAGGATACAGCCGAATACCTACAGGTTCTGGGACATGACCGTGACCTTTCCAAACAACATCGTGAAGGGGACTTACCAGTACGACATAGTTTCATGCGAGGACATGGATTACAGCAACTGCGACAGGGCAACAACGAACTGGGGATCAACACTTTCGCTCACAATAACCGCTCAGTGATTGATTTTTATTCCCGGAAACCCATCTATTAATTATGAACGTAGGGCTGGTTTTCGGGATAATCTTCGCAGCGATTGTAATAGGTTTTCTCCTCTTTTTCGGGTTCAAATACATAAATGAGATGTTCGAGGTAAACTGCGATGCGATACTCGGTGACCAGATCATAAAGCTCAGGGATCAGGTAGAAAAGACCTTCCAGCTGTCCCTGGGCTCCAGCCAGGAATTCATACTTAACATCCCCTCGTGCACAGAGAAGATGTGTTTTGTGGATTATGACGACCCCTCTTCCTACGGGAACTGGGAAACCGACAACATCCTGACAAGAATGATAATTCAGAATAAGTACAGCTTGATAGTTTTCGACAGGGACAAGAACTTCGAAGGATACGAGATAGAGCGCCTGAAACCAAATTATAACTTTTGCGTTTCCTCGAGAAAAACGCTCCTGCTGAAGAACGAGGGGTCCTTTGTCAATGTTAAACCCAGTTGATCAGGTGTTAGAGTGCTTAGCGTGATGCAGATATTCAAGATAATTTTCGGGGTAATACTTTCAGCCTTTATACTGACGATACTTTTGAGATTCTCTCTGTCCTACGAAGAGATAGGGGAATCAAGCAGGGAAGTTGAAATTTTGATGGGGTTAAAGAAGACAATAGAGGATGTGTACACAACCGGAATATCAACGGATTTCGATCTGGGTTCCGAGGACCTGGTCAATTTCTATTCGCCTCCAAACCTTGTGACATCCGTTACGGACGTGAATCTCGATCCCGTCCCTACACTTTTCGTTCCCGGGGAAAGAATCTCGATACACAGGGGCGAATACGACCTGGGCTGGTGGAAGTTCTACTTTGTTCACGCCCTGCCTGAAATGAGGATAATTTTCGTACCGCTGGGCACGTCTGAAACCGTCTGGAAGATCGCAGAGAACATAACGAAATACCTCCCTTCCACGGAGAACACAGACGCGAAAGTAAGGTTCGGGGTCGGCTGCAACGAGACAGGCGAGACTCAGACGTATCTTTTCCTCAACTGGGAAAGGGACTACTTCATCAGGACAGTGCTGACGTATTTGTTCGTGGAAGGTTACGAGTTCGTTCAGTGCAAGCCCATCGAGGGTTACAGGATTATAACGATCTCCGAAACCCCGGTGGATGCGGACTTCCAGGTAGTCCCGATTGACGATGATATGGGTTACGTTTACGTGAGAGACATCCAGGAAGGTTCAAAGACCTATCTCTACAAGAACCCCCTGGACATTGTCTCCATTCTACTCGGAGGGAGCAAACTTTACGATTACGAGAACGAGAGGTTCCTTAAGGAGTTGTCCATAGCGAGCTCGCTCGCTTCCAGGGAATCGAGTCTTCTCAGGATAAAGGCAAGAAACCCCGACTGCAACATAATCTATTCAAGGTTCACACAGGTTCTTGGCTCGCTTAAAAGCGAAATCGAGGAGGGGAATTACAGGAACGAGGATGACATGAAAGAACTCAACAAAAGGATCAGGGAATCCTCCGGAATTTATCAGGAACTGGAGGAGATGGGATGCTGAGGAAAGGGCAGATGCATTTAATGGAGTACGTGCTGTTGGCGTTCTTCATACTGATGGTGATATTTCTGATAATATTTTTCCTCATGGGATGGAACATAGGAACAACTTCATCAAGACAGCATGCATTACAACAGCAGAGGGCCACCTTCCTTTTGAAAACGTTTTCCAATTCCCCCTACCTGAATAAAGAGGGCTTCAAGGAAGGTGGGATGCTCGAGGATTCGAAGTTAACTGTTCTGGAATGCAGCGATCTTGAGGAACTGGTAGGAAGGGGAATTTTTGCGGAGGTCAAGATTATAGATTCCATAACCGAATGCGAGCAGGAAAACTACCCCAGGTGCGGGGTCTGGAAATTCTGCAGCCCCGGAAACAAACAATTCACGGCGTACGACACGCCCGTGAATGTCTACAGGACCCTAACTAGGGACGTTGAGATAGGCATATTGACGGTGGGTTTTTATGAATAATCGAAAAGCTCAGGCCAGTCTGGTGATGATAGTCCTGATAATAATAATCTTTATAGGCGTTGGCCTGTTCCTCCTGATATCCTCCCTGACAACAGAGGGAACCGAATACTACAACCTGTACACACACGACCTCCTGGTCTCTGTGATGAGGGTGAAAACAGGCTATAAGAATCCGTGCGAGACCGTTTCGGACACGCTTTACTGCGCGATGACGAGGGTGGAGAGGCAATGCAAATATTCGATGGACGAAACGATCAAAAAGGACTGCAGGGAGGTCGCGGACGAGGTAACGCCTGAAGTGATAAGGAAGGTATTGACAACTAAACCGAGCCTGGATTACTACATGATCATCCAGCCGGAGGATCCCGAACACCTAGGAGGGGAGATCATAACCTACGGGAACCCGGACGTCCAGAACAGGGGAAAAACCTGGACAGCGAACGAACGCGTGCTCCGCTACCAGACGAATCTCCAGATCCAGCTCATCCTGACGAGCATTTAAGGATAAAAAGTTTTGGAATATTATTTTAACCGTTAGGTGTTTTCATGAGTAGATATGTGACCAGCTCACAAGCGACTAGATATACAGGAATGAGCAAGAGGTGGTTAAGAGATCGTCTGGACCCTGTAACTGACGATTTGGAAAATCAGATCAGAATCGGGAGAGAGATAGCCTATCATACTCCCCATGTTAGACAACTGAAAATAGAACTTGATAAAGAAACAAAATCAAGGAAGAAAAAAACCCTAAGGCCGGAAGATCTAAGTCCTGAGAAAAGAAAAGAATTAGCGAAAGAAACGGTTAAATACTACGTTCTAGGCCAAATAAGAGGTGATGTTGAAGAAACTCGAAGAGATTCTGGTGATTTAATTAAAAAAACCATGGGAGTAAATACTTCTTACACGGGAGATGGGGAAGTTGTAAAAAGCATTTCTCATTATCCACGAAAAGAGACAGAAGTTTCTGTTAAAGGATTGTCAAATCTATTTACCCAAGAAGAACTTTTAGATTCTGGAATTGCATCTTTGGATGCAAATGTAAAAATATTAAGAGCTAGAGGACCTAGGAAACTCAAGGAAAAATTAAGATCAATGTATGATGAGTTTTTAAAATTTTTCAATTGGAGCTATGCTTTGGATGAACTTCATTCTATCGATGATGAACAGCTTAGAGAGCAGGCAGTTAAATTTTTAAGAGAATATGACAAATTGGAAAGTGATAAATTAGGAAGCCGCCCTTTAATCTCCAAAGGAGGTAAATTGATACCTAAACACAGAATGAGAATTGGTATTAGATATTTCTGGCCAATTCTCAAGGATGCCAAGAACAAAAGACTCGGAGAGAAGAGATTGGCTATGCATGCACGTATATTGATAGAAAGGTATATTACTGAAACACTTAAGCCAAAATCATTAAGAATAACATTAACTGAAGAATATGCAAAAATGGCTGAAGAAGTTGCCGTAGAAAGCCTTGAAAGTTTAGATTTATCCAAACTTGATGAAATGACCGAGCAACTACTTGTTGAATAATATTTAAAGTTGGGTGAATATTTCTCATTATGAAATCGATTTACATCGAAACCTATGGATGCTCAGCGAACCAGTCTCATTCGGAGGTTATGGCAGGGATCCTGGAAGACAATGGTTTTTCGGTAACCGAACGTATCGAAAAAGCGGACGTGATCGTGATAAATACATGTATCGTGAAAACTCCGACAGAGAACAGGATCAGGGACAGGATAAGGTTCATTCGAAACAAATACCCCAGGAAGAAGCTCGTGATCGCCGGCTGCGCAACCGATGGCGAATATCGGATATTCAGAAAGCTCGCTCCCGATGCGGTTTTTCTTTCCTCCCACAATTCGAAAGATATCGCCGGCTTGCTTTCGAAGGAAACAAAGGAAACGAAAAGGAAGATCAGGATAAACCCTCTTGTGGGGATAACAGAGATCGCCTCCGGGTGTTTGGGGAAGTGTGCGTATTGTATAGTGAAGCTCGCCAGAGGGGATCTGAAATCCAAAAATCTGAAAGAAATAGAAAGGAGTATAAGGGATTCTCTGAAAGATGGATGCAAGGAAATCTGGATAACCTCCCAGGACTGCGGATGTTACGGTCTTGACATCGAAACCAACCTCGCGAAACTCCTAGAGGGGATAGTCAGGATAAAAGGGGATTTTCACATACGTGTGGGCATGATGAACCCCACGCACATCAAACCGATCCTGAAAGAACTTATCAGGGTTTACGAAAACCCGAAGATCTACAAGTTCATCCACATACCTGTCCAGTCAGGGTCCGACAAAGTTTTGGAAAAAATGAAAAGGGGTTACAAAACGAAGGATTTTGAAAGGATCGTGAACATGTTTCGGAGGAAATTCCCCTCTATAACGCTCTCCACGGACATCATAGTGGGGTTCCCTGGGGAAACCGAAAAGGATTTCGGTAAGAGCCTGGATCTGATTAAAAGAATAAAACCAGACATTGTTAACATCTCGAAATTCTCCCCGAGGCCGAAGACAGCGGCTTCTAGGATGCGAAGGGTTGACAACAAGGTCGTGAAGGGAAGATCGAAATTAATGGCCGAGATCGTGAAAGAAACAGGATTCGAAAGGAACAAAAAACTTATAGGAAACGAATGTCCTGTATTGGTCAACGAAAAGGGTAAGAGGAAGAACCAGTTCATGGGAAGAAATGAATCCTACAAGCCAGTGATACTAACGGACAGGAAGAACCTCATGGGCAAACTTCTAAGGGTGAGAATAACTTCTGCCGGAAGAACCTACCTGACCGGGGAGATTTTAGACCGGTAGGAAACCCATCGCCAGACCGATCAGGTAAGGAACCACGAAGAGCGTTAGCAGATAACCTATAACCCCCACGAGAATCGCATGGCTTATCGCGAGTTCCTTGAAAAAGAACTTTACAAGGATTATCCAGATCAGCACTGGCAGAATCACCGGCAGGAAAGGTATGAACGAGGCGAAGGACGTCAAAAGACCGAATATCACCGGAAGGTTTATTATGTTTATGACCAAAACCAGGAGGAATGCGTTCACCGGCTTGACTTCCTCGGAGAAATGCTTGCCCACGATCTCCAGAAGGATGAGAAGAACTATCCCGCCTATGATGGTGGACAGTATAATGTTGATTGCAAGTGTTACCGGGTCTCCGAAACCAACTCCCAGATCGCTTACGAAATCAGTCAGAAAATCAACGGCCATGTTAATAGTTTGGTGAAGGACATTTTTAAAGTTTTAAATTCCTTTCAGAAGTTCTAGAATCCTGTCATGAACCCTTCCGTTGCTTGCGAGAAAATCCTTACTTTCAGAATTAAATTCCTTCCCTTCGAAGTCCGTAACCCTCCCTCCGGCCTCCCTTACGAGCAGCGTTCCCGCGGCGACGTCGTAAGAATGAAAACCGCATGTCAGGTAACAGCCAACTCTCCCGGCAGCCACGAAAGCTATTTCCAGAGCTCCGGCCCTCATTTTGTTGAAATCGATAGGCAAAGGTTTAATCCTCCTGAAAACCTCTGTTATCCTCATCACGTTCCTATCATCGCTGTTGTGGCAGTAGGTGAGAAGCGTTTTCGATATGTCAAATTCTTTCGAGACGCGAATTCTCTTTCCGTTGAGATACGCTCCCCTTCCCTTTTCGGCATAAAACATCTCCTTCGTCGCAGGAGCGTGCACGACGCCCACTACCGGTTCGTTGCGTTTCATAAGGGCTATCGATACATCGAAGAAGGGGTTTTTAATGGAATAGTTGGTCGTCCCGTCAAGCGGGTCAACAACCCACATGTATACTGAATCCTTCATCTTCTTCCCGGACTCCTCGGAATATATACTGTAATGAGGGAAGCTTTTCCTGAGTATTGAAAGGATCCTTTTCTCTGATTTGAAATCCATCCCGGTTATGAGATCCCTCCCGGTTTTCATCCTTACCGTTTGAATGTCATGGAAACCCCTTTCAAGAATCTTTCCCGCTTCCTTCGCCGCTTTGATCGCGACGTCAAGTTCCTTTGGCATAAAGAAGTATTTGGGGATTTAATTTAAAACTATTCCACGGTCACGCTTTTCGCGAGGTTTCTCGGCTGATCTATGTCGCAGCCCCTTAAAACCCCCAGGTGATACGCAAGCAGCTGAACCGGTATGATATTCACTATTGGAGAAGCCAGACCGACGTCCGGGGTTTTCAGCCAGTAATCGAAGACCTCGTTCCTTTTCGGTCCCACGCCTATTATGAACCCCCCTCTCGCCCTGACCTCCATTGCGTTTCCTATTATGTTGTTCATCCCGTCGTTCGCAGTCAGAACAATGCAGGGAGAGCCTTTCTCTATCAGGGCGATGGGTCCGTGTTTAAGCTCGCCGCCGGCGAAGCCCTGGGCGTGTATGTAGCTGACCTCCATGATCTTTATCGCACCTTCCAACGCCATCGGATAATTCAATGCCTTTCCGATTATGTAGACATTTTTCTCCCTGCAGATTTTCTTCGCGAGTTTTTTGATGTACTCTTCATATCTAGGATTAAGCATGTCGTTGATCTTGGAGGCGGTCTCCAGGAGAAGTTTCTTACCCTCATTAAGTTTACCTGCGCACGCATACGCAAGGAGATAGAGGATCGCGAGCTGGGCTGTGGTCGCCTTTGTGGAAGCGACTGCCTTTTCCGGTCCTGCCTTTATGAGGAAGGTTATATCTGAAACCCTGTCGAGTGTCGAGCCCTTGACGTTAACAAGCGATATGACTTTCACTCCTTTCTCCTTCGCCGCTTTGACGGCCTCCAGAACATCCGCTGTCTCCCCGCTCTGCGAGACCGTTATGAGAAGGGTTTTCTTGGTAAGGAAATTTCTGTAGTTCGGGAATTCGGATGAAACCACGTAATTCACGTGTTTGTTCGCAACGTTCGAAAACACGTATTCCCCTGTCTGGCATACCTTACCCGCGGTCCCGCATCCCGTCAGGAACACGCCGAACGCCTTGTTTATCTCGTTAGCGACCCTCCTGATCTCTCTTTCATCCTGGTTTATCGCTTTCATTATGGTCTCCTTCTGCTCCAGTATCTCCTTTATCATGTAGTGTTCGTGCTCGCCTTTCTCTGCCTGTTTCGCATCCCAGTCTATCGTTATCACCCTCTTCTCGATCCCTTTTCCGTCAGTCAGGTTTCTGAATCTCGGCTCTCCCTCCACAACAACCATCTCACCATCATCCAGGTACATCACCTTCCTGGTGTGATTCAAAAAAGCAGGGACATCTGATGCGATAAAATATTCGTCTCTACCGACCCCGAGAATTAGAGGAGAACCTGTTCTCGCTGCAATAAGACCGGGGAAACCCCTTTCAGCGACTATTATCGCCGACCTTCCCTTCAGGGAGTTCATACTCTTTCGAACTGCTTCCTCAAGGTCAAGACCCGAGCGAAGGTTATCCTCTATCAAATGCGCTATAACTTCCGTATCGGTTTCGCTCCGAAACCTGTGCCCCTTCCTTTTCAATCGTTTTTTCAGTTCGGAAAAATTCTCTATTATCCCGTTGTGTATCACCGCGATCCTGTCTTTGCAATCTGTCTGGGGATGCGAATTACGTTTGGAGACTTTCCCGTGTGTCGCCCACCTTGTATGTCCGAACCCTATATTTCCGGGAAGATTCTTCAAGTCCATTTTCCCGTCCACATCATCTATCTTCCCCATATCCTTCTTTATCCAGACTTTTCCCCCATCCAGCGTTGCGATCCCACAGCTGTCATACCCCCTGTATTCCAGCCTCTTAAGAGAATCAACCAGTAAGGGAGCCACCCTTCGCTTGCCTACATATCCTGCTATCCCGCACATAGATATTCCTAATTTCTTTCAACATATTTAAAATTTTTACCCGCATTTTCACCCAAATTTCACCAGAATACGCCTCTTCACTCAAATACCAGGGCGCTCACGCCCTTCTTGTAGGTCTGGACGTTCCTCGAGACCTCGTCCAGCCCGTCCTTGAGGACCTCGAACCTCCGTTCGTAATTGTCCACAAGATCGTTCACAAAACCCCTTATATGTTCCTTGAAGTTCTTGATGTCCTCTATGTTTTCCACGAGCGCCTTGTTCAGTCGTTCCTCATTCCCCCTCAGGTGGTTCAGGATATTGTCGTTCGCTTCCTTCAGTTTCGTTATAACAGCTTCTTCGAAGTATCGGTGTTTGCCTTCGAGGGAGTTAACCTTTTCGTTCACCTCTTTCTTCAGACCATCCGTGGTTTTCATGAATTCGAGTTTTGTCTGCTCAATATCTTCCACGCTGGTTTTGATCTTCTCCTCGATTGCCTGCAGACCTTTGTTTATCTCCTTCGAAACCCCTCCCCTTATCTCAACCTCCATGTCATTCTTTAGCTTGTCCATGCTCTCTGCCTGGGAAGAGAGGATCTTCAGCTTCTCGTCAGCCTGGGACTTGACTATCAGGAATTCCTTCACCATCCCATCGAATTCCTTCTTCTTGTCCCTCTCCTTGCGTTCGAATTCCTTCTTTAATTTATCAAGCATGTCCGTAAAATTCACTCTAAAGCTTTCTATTTTTTCAAAAAACTTTTTACTTTCATTCTCCGTGTTCTGTATCCTGTGATCAAGATCGGAGTCCTTGTCCCTGAGCTTTTCCAGACTCCCTTCCAGGTCCTTGAAGTCGGAAATTATCCTGTTGAATTCTTTGAACAAACTCCCCTTCTCCATCCTTATCTGGCCCATCTCGATAACGAGCTTTTTCTCAAGATCATCAACGCTTTTCTTCTGTTCTTCAAAATTCCTTTGGAACTCCTCTATACGTCCTTCCACGTCCTCCTCTATCTCCTCGAATTTCCTCTCTCCGGAGTCCATCCTCTTTTCCACAGAATCAACCCTGTTCAAAAGCTTTTCCCTGAAAAGTGATTGCTTGTTTTTCAGATCCGTGAGTGATTTGTTCAGGACCTTAACAGAGTCCCTCAATTCAGAAAATATCTCATCATCCTTCTCCCCTCTCTTGCTCAACTCCCTTGTTAATGTTTTTAATTCCGTTATCTTGTTCGAATTCCTTTCAACCAGCTTTCTCAATTCTTCCAGGAGATACCTGTATTTACTTTTCCACTCCTCCTTCTCTTCCTTGATGTCCTTTATCCTCTCGCCAAGTTTTTCGAATTTGTCCATTAACCCTCGGCCTCCTCTATCAGTTTGTCGAGCTCCTTAGAACTTTCCTTCTTCAGGGACCTTATGGATTTCGAAAGGGAATCTATCTTTTTTCCGAGGCTGCTGATGGAATCCCTGAATTCCCTATCAATCTCCTTGACCCTGTTCTCATTAACAAAGCTTCTCTCTCCAATGACTTTTAAAAGATTCTCCGTTTTGGACAGGGTATCCCCAAGCCTCTTTAAAGAGACTTCGGATCCGGCGACCCTGTTTTCGAAACTATTCCTGAACTCCTCCTTGAATTTGTCGAGCTGATCAAACTGTTCGGTTAGCTTTTTCATCCGCTCCTCAATCTGCGCCCTGATACCGAAAAATTCCCTTACACTCCTGTTAATTTCATCCTTTTTAACGCTCTCCGCCCCCTTCATTTCCTTCCTGAGAGAACTCAGCGTGCCTTCGAGGTTGTTCTTGATCGTGTTTAGGTTGGTCTCCACTCCCTTGATCCTGCCCTCCAGATCCTCCTCCACCTCGCTTATGTCCTTCTCCATCCCCTTCTCCTTCCTCTCGCTGAGCCTGTCAACGTCCTCCCTGAGCGAGTCCAGGCTCTTCTGAAAACCATCCCTCAGTTCGACCATGGAGGCATTAAGGACCCCTTCCAGGTCACTGATCCTTTTGTCTATTATTTTCGAATCGCCCTTGGAAGCCTTGACGGAGAATACGATTTCACTCAGATCCCTCAGATTCGAATCTACATCATCAACCCTTTTCTTGATCTCCTCCTCCACTTCCGATATGCTTTTTCCCAGTTTCTCCTCCTTCCTCTCGCTGAGCTTATCAACATCCTTCCTTATGCCTGACAAAGAATCATGAAATTCCTTTCTTAACACAGAGATGTTCTTCTCTGTCTCTCTCATCCTCTCCCCCACTTCCTTCCCGCCAACCTTAACCGATTCCATCCTCGAAATCCTTTCACCAAGCTTTCCGAATCCTTCACCAAGTTCCTTAACAGCGACGTTGAAACCCTTCTCCATCTCCTTGATCCTCCCCTTCAGCTCGCTCTCCACCGCTGTTATGTCCTTCTCCATCCCCTTATCCTTCCTCTCGCTGAGCCTGTCAACGTCCTCCCTGAGCGAGTCCAGGCTCTTCTGAAAACCATCCCTCAAATCATTAACACTACTGTCAAGTTTGCTCAACTTCTCATCAGCCATTTTCGAATCAACTTTCACGCCCTCAAGCTTTAGAACCATACTTCCTATTTCCTTTAAGTTCGAATCCACATCACCAATCTTTTTCTTGACCTCTTTCTCCACCCTGCCTATATCCTTCTCCACCCCTTTCTCCTTCCTCTCGCTGAGCCTGTCAACGTCCTCCCTCAGGGAGTCAAGGTTGTCCCAGAAACCTTCCTTCATCTTCGCAATCCCTTCATTGAAACTGTCCTTCATGCGGTTGATGCTCTTCTCCAGGTTACTTATTTTATCATCAACGACCTTTGAATCGCCTTTGGCAGCCTTAACGTTCAGAAGCATATCGCTGAGTTCATTTATCTTCCCATCCATCCTCTTTTCAACGTCCGTTACCCCTTTCTCCAAACTCCTCATCCTCTCCCCCACTTCCTTCCCGCCAACCTTAACCGATTCCATCCTCGAAATCCTCTCGCCAAGCTTTCCGAATCCTTCACCAAGTTCCTTAACAGCGACGTTGAAACCCTTCTCCATCTCCTTAATCCTCCCCTTCAGCTCGCTCTCCACCGCTGTTATGTCCTTCTCCATCCCCTTCTCCTTCCTCTCGCTGAGCCTGTCAACATCCTCCCTGAGCGAGTCCAGGCTCTTCTTAAAATCCTCCCTCATCCCGGCAACCGAGCTGTTAAGACCCGCCTTCAGATCGTTAACCGTTTCCCCCAGTTCAGCGATTTTCGAATCAAATACTTTAGAATCAACCTTAACGCCCTCGATCCTGAGAGCGGAATCCCCGATCCTCCCGGTTTGCTGTGAGAGGTCTTTCAAAACACTGTCAAATTCAGACTGTTGTTTTTCGAGATTGAAAACCCCTGTTTTCAGGGAATTAAGAACATCCTCGAAGCCCTCGATCTTCTCGAGACCATCGCTTACGGACTTTTTGTAATCTGAAATTTTCTTGTAGAGGGAATCGAATTTATCCAGACTCTTCTTTACAGGCCTTACCTCTGTGTTTACAAATTCAAGTATCCTCTTGCCTGCGGCGGAGTAAGCGACCGATGCTTCTTTGAGCCTGTCCGCGAGATACCTGTTCTTTTCCATCAGGAACGTTCTGTCGCCCTTAAGCTTTTTTATGGTCTCCTTTCTGGCCTCGTTTTCTTCCTTAAGCTTCCTCAGCCTGTCCCCCAGCTCTTTCAGCTCTTTCATTCAACCTCTCAACTCGCCAAGGAGGGAATTTATCCTCTCCTTCTGTTTTTTTGACATTTCCTCAAGCTTTTTCCTGTCCATAAGGCTCTGCTCAACAACGTTCTCAAACTGCGCCCTTATGTTCACAAGCTCCTTTTCAAGTTTAGAAATTCTCTTTTCCATCCTTTCCTGGAAGCCCCCGATTTCTTTCATTTCCTTCCACTTCTCATCAAGGTCCTCGATGGATTTTTTGGCAGAGGAGATCCTCTCCCCCAGATTCTTGGCCTTCTCGTTCATCCTTTCGAACTTTTCCACGAACGATTTCCTGGAGCCTTCCAGATATTCGACACCCTTCTGAAGCTGTGAGATATCCTTTACGTAGGACTCGAGCATATCCAGTCTCTTCAGGAAATCCTTATCGTTCGACCTCATCTCTTTTATTTCCTCCTTCATCCTGCCTTGAGCCTCCTTAGACCCCTGTATGTCATCGTCAATCTCACCAAGATTGTTTTCGAGAATAGCCAAAGTCGGTTTAACCACGTTCTCTAATTGAGATTTTTCATCCCTGAGGCTGTCAATACCCTCTTCGAAGAGATTTTTGTTGTCCTCTACCCTTTTATCTATGGAAAGCAATCGGTCACTAATCTTGCTGATCTCAACTGAGAAATCATCCATGACGTTCTCAATCTTTTCAACCCTTCCCAGGACCTTCTTTTGCGCTGACAACCTTTCATCCAGGGTTTTCAGCTTACCGTCAAGTTCGCTGATCCTTGTATCAAGCAAACCCTTCAGATCATCAATCTCCTTGGTTTTTCCGTCCAAGATTTCTATGTTTTCTCCGAGCTTTTCGAGGGAACCCAGGGTCTTGAACAATTCCTTGTTCTCGATTTTCATCTCCTTTATCCTGTCACTTAGGTTTGACTGGGATTCATTGAACTTCTCAAGCCTCCCGTCAAACTTCTCGAGATCTCCTTTGAACATTTCCAACGTGGGGTTAACCACATCCCTGAACTGCGAGAGCTCCGATTTAAGGCCCTCTGTCCTCCCGTCAACCATCTCGAGGATTTTGGAAAATTTCCCCTCGATTTCTGAGAGCGCAGGTTTTGAGATGTCCGTGAATTTTTTCTCTATGCTCTTCTCCACGTTCAAACCCAGCTTTTCCTGGAAGCCTTTAACCCCTTCCAGAACCTTTCCGAAATCTTTAACCTGTTCCTTTAACGCATCTATGGTGGGGGTTATCGTGTTTTCAAACTTGTAAAACCTCGAGGCAATGATATCCATCTCGTCTTTGACGGAAACAAGCTCCTTCGAAGTCTTATCCTTTACCTCGGAAAGTTTGGATTCGGCCATCTCTGTGAACAGTTTACTCACGAGCTCCTTGACAAATTCAGAGTAATCCTCCCTGAAGTTCTTTATGCTTTCGGAAAGTTCCTCTGACCTTCCCTTCAGCTTGGTTTCCAGGTCAGATATTTTCTCCAGAAGTTTCGCTTCCCTTTCCTTCAGATCCCCTTTTGCCTTCTCCCTGTCCGTTTGCAGTTCAACCACGTAGTCGCCCAGTTTATATAGGTTTTTCATTTCACTCTTGAAATAGCTCATTTCGCTGTAAAGCCTTTTTATCCTCCCGTTCAGCTTCCCGGCCTCGTCTTTTAAACCCTTTACATCGCTAAGAACGGGCGATATTTCTTTCGACATGCCCTTGCTTATCTCCTGTGGTATGATCTGGCTTGAAAGTTCCTCTGTTGAGAATACGAGTTTTTTCAGCTTTTCTATGTTTTCCGGTCCAAGCTTTTCGATCAGTGCCTGAACTTTGTCCTCAAGGCCCGGAAGCTTCTCAAGACGCTTAAGTTGTTCCTTAAACCTGGAGAACCTCGTTTCATTCTCGTCCCTCATTTCGGTGAACGTTCTCTCCAGATCCTTCAAGGATTTTTTTACCTCATTCAGATCACTCTGAAGTTCAACAGTCCCTCCGAAGGCAGCGAGGCCTTTGGAAACCTCCTCCCCTCCCCTGGTTGGAACTTCAGGCGTGGTGAGCTTGTCAGAAAGTTTTTTAATACTGTCCTCGATGGCGGATATCTTGCTCGTGGTTTCACTCTGTATCTTATCAACCAGTTTCCTGACCTTCCCCTCTTCAGGTTTTTCGGTTTTCCCGATCTTAGTTCCAATCGCCGTCATGCTGTCCTTTATTTCCTTGAGCTGTGCCTGAAACTGGTCGGTCATCTTTTTTTCCAGATCCTTGAGCTTGGGTTCCACGGGCTCCGGCGGCGGCGTGGCTGGGGCGGGTGGCTTAGCTTCCTCGGCCTTGGAGGAAACCTTCTCTATTATTTCGGCCAAGCCTTTGCTCTTCTCCTCCAGATCCTTTCTCTCTTTCTCAAGCGATTTTGTTTTGCTCTTTTCCTCTTCAAGTTGCTTTCTGAGGGCATCGGCTTCTGATCCCCCGGTATCCTGCTTCGTTTCTTCGGGTTTCCTTTTCGCTTCCAGCGGATCACCCAACTTTTTCAGGCCTTCAAGCCCTTCAGCAACCCCCTTTTTCTTCTTTTGAACCTCTTCATTAACCATACAACCACCCCGACCCTTCATTCGAAATATTTATTCACTTGATAAGGCTCTGGCAAGCCTTTTGACGTTCCTTTCCTGTTCCTTCAGTCTACCCTCGATTTCCGAAATTCTCGAATCGATTTCGTTTAACCTCGAGTTAAGTTTCAAGTCCTGTTCCGCGTTCCCCCCCGCTTTGATTTCTGGTATAAACATACTATTCGATTTGGTTCCGGTATATTTAATTTTATAAAGTTGGTATAATAAAAAGCAAATTATAACGACCAGCAGCAGGATGATCACCAAAAACGCCGACTCCAACATAAGTATTATTTTGATCTTGTTATTGAAATATGTTTATTCTCTGGGTTTGATCCCGAACAATCTCAGGAAACCTGAAAGAAGGTTCGGCGGCCTGTATTCCTTGCCTATCAATTTTGCAGCAAGCTTCTTCATTTCGATGCTTGCAGGAGAATTCGGAGAGAAGAGGTAAACCGGAACTTTAAGGGCGAGACTCCTCAAAACATTCTTGTCCATGGGTATCAGGGATATCACAGGGATTTCTGCTATCTGCTCCACCTCTTTTCTCCCCAGCTCATACCTTTCCTTCCCCACCATGTTCAGAACGACACCCAGCGGTTTTATTCCCATATCGTTTACCACCTGATGGCATTTCATTATATCCATGGTGGATGGGACGAAAGGCGTGTTTATGAAGATAACCTCATCCGCCGCCTGAAGGGTCGCCATTGCCTCCCTCCCCAGGCCTGGAGCGGAGTCCAGGAGAACGATATCTGTCTTTCCGAACAGACTCTTCAGAGAATGCTTTAGCTTTGCTATGTCCGTCCCCTTCAGATCCCCCAAGGACAGGGAAGCGGGTATCACGCGCAAACCGCTTATGTGGTATTCGTACATCGCATCCTCTATCTTCGCTTCGTTTTTCAGGACCTGGTTGAGCGTGACAGGACAATAATACATCCCCAGATAAAGCGCTAGATGAGAAGTCGTGATATTGCAGTCAACTATTATCACATCCTTCTTGAACTCGGAGGCGAGAATCGTCCCCAGGTTTGCAACTACCGTTGTCTTTCCCACGCCTCCTTTACCCGAAATCACCCCGATTATCCTCGTCATTCGCTCTCACACTTTATTTTTATTGTTCGTCATTAAATAACCTTCCTACCATTTCAGAGTGCATAAAATTTTCGACAGTTCGTTTTCGTTCCTGGCCAATACCGGAAAATCGTTGATTTTGCTGAGCTGCGAATTCAGCTGATGAGTATAATTCAAAAGATCCCTTTCACCCGACAACGAAATGAGGGTTGATATTATCCTCGGAACAATATCAGCCTTGTATTTCTTGCAAAAGACTATCATGTTTGAAAACAGGACATAGAGAAAAACATCAGTGAATATGTTCGATCCGTATCTGCCGACCATTTCCTTGTCACCCCTGTAGAGAACCTTCAGGTTCTTGGGGGAGAACAGAAGGGGGTGGTATTTCTCAATGAATTTCTGAATAATGTTCCAATTGCCTACAATCAACGAATTAGGGGTCCAGGATTCCTCCGGAATTTTCCTGTGTTTCCCCCTCATGTAACCAGGTATCCATCCGAACAGGGGTTTCAGCCTCTTGCCCTCCTTTACTATGTAGTTTTCCTTTATCATTTGCCTGAACAGGGGTTTGCCGATTCCTGATTCTATGTGATAGAGATAGTTGGTCTTCACGCCCCATTCCGTCTGTATTCTAAACAGCGATGTTCCCTTCTGATCGCTCGCGGCGTTTAGCCAGATAAGCCAGAAATTCTTGTACTCCGTAAGCTTCTTTTTCTTTATCATAATTTTTATAAATATACTAGTTTATCGTCCCGATACAGGTCGTTTTCTCCCTAAAGGAGCCTGAACCGTTTATTATTTCGATGTTTTATTATTAGAATTTTTTATATAAAAATAATAGTATGAACATACAAATTTATTTGAGCTCTGACATTTTCTTCTCAAGCGATGCAAGCTTCTCCTCGTTCCTCTTCTTCAGGTTTCCATACGCCTTCTCTGATATCAGGCCATCCTTGAACTCCCTTTCCAGAAGGTTCAGAACCCTCCTCACGCTTGCCACTTCCCTTGCCAGTGATTCCTTCTCCTCGATTTTCTCAACAAGAACCGTCCTCGGCTTCGCCCTTGGCAACTGAAGCTTGAATATGCTCTCCACCCTTCCCTTTATCTTCCTCACGAAGAACAGGAGTATGATTATAACCAAGACCAAAATTACCAGAACAACAATTAACCATGGCGGTATAAAGGTTACCAGGGGCTGGATGAACGGGGCTTTCGAAAGCTGGTATTTCGCTCTCTCCAGAAGGTTCCATCCAACGTAGACCGCGCTGAGCGCGTCGTCATACATCTTCTTGTTGAGATAGTCTTTCGCATCATCTATCCTTTCCTTTATCTGGTCTATCAGAGGCGTGATTTCACTCACGTCCTTTCCCACGCCTTTCGCCTCCTCAACATCCATCTCAAAATCCCTGAGCGCTTTCTCAAGCCTCTCTATCTCCCATCTTACGAGATCCTCCCTGGAGGTGAAAACCACTATCTTGAATATCTTTTCATCGCTTGTTTTGTTGTTGCGTGCAATCCCTTCCGCGATCAGCGTTCCGAAGTATTCTTTCGGTTCCGCTATACTGGGCATGCTCAGTTTCACGTTAAAGATTGAGGTGTTTCCTCTTTGAAGATATCCAACAACCTTTGGCGTGATATCTATCCAAGGTGTTGGGATACCGACTATTCTCAACGTCACATTCTGGAGCCCCACACCTCCTGTGTTCTCAACCTCGACTGTTAGATATTTGGTGGCGCCGGTCTCTATTCCCACCTCCTGAAGGTATTTCGTGATCTCTATCTTGGGAGCCCTGACCTCAGGGGCTGCAGGCGCTGCAGGCGCTCCTGGAGCACCGGGAGGACCGGGAGGAGTTGGCGGACCCTCCTCTACGACATTGAAACTTGCGTTTGCTGAAGCCGTGGGCTGTGAAGGGTCGTACGTGACCAAAGCGTTCACATAGTATGTTCCCAAGGGCTGGGTCGGTGTTATGTAAAGATTCTTCACCAGGGTCCTGTTGGAGAAGGCAGGAACGTTTACGTAATCATACTGGTAACTCCATGTCTGGTTTTGGCCGGACACCCAGTATTCAACCTTAACGTCCGTGTGAGAAATCTCCCCCCTGTTCTCCAGGTATATCTCAAAATCTATGTAGTCATTCTGATACGTCTGACCTTCCAACAGGTTTATCGCCACGTCGTAAGGACCTCCTGCAGCTATCCTGAACACCTCCATATCCCAGCCGGGTTTACCCCCGAGCATCACCTCTAATACAGCAACGTACGTCCCTGTCTGTGTCGTGTTCTCATCCAGTATTTCCGTTAAATAATTATAGAAACCCGGAGAGGTCTCTGTGAAATCGCTTTTACTTAAATTTCCCCAGGGTCGGGTAACCAGCTGTAAACCATATATGGAGCCCGTGTAATACACTTTCAGGTCTATCGAGTCGGGTTCTGAAGGCACACCGCTCCCAAGAACAGAAACGCTTATAGGCATGGGTTGTGAAACGAGAGAGGGATCAGGGATCGCAACTCTCGCAGTAACCTCGCTATCCTCCCTCACCTCGAACTGGTAGGATGTCATGACCTGAACGGTTTTGTTCACACTGGCTTCATAATACGAGGAATTGGTCGTTATGTTATAGCTGCCGAAAACGGCATCATCGATGATTTCGAATTCCGGCGGGATATCTATTCTCCCGTTGGAGGATGTGGTATGAACGGTTGAAGGATCGGGAGGGACAACAAGGTTCTGTAGGGGGTCTCTTATCGTGAATGTAGCGTTCACGCTACCCAAGGGATTACCCGTGAAATCTTCCACGCTGTAGTTTATCGCTCCCCTTTCCCCCTGGTAGTAAATACCGCTTTCCCTGAAGGTTCCAAGGTTCACGATAAGTTTAGTGTAGATAGTAAAGCTTGAGGCGTTCGTTCCGTTCTTACCCTGTATGTCGAAGGATATCACGCTCACGTTGTAAATGCCTTTGAGGGAGGTGTCCCCCCAGAGTCCGTGATCTGCATCGTAAGGGAAGTATATGTCGTATTTATATGTGTCAGCCAGTTGCCCGAAGAAGTCCATCTGCGCCGTGTAGCTCGTCCCGTTGGGTCCTGTTATGTTTATCGAGGCGTTTTGGATAGGGTTCAAAGCGCTCAGGTCGGTTACGTTCGCGAATATCCGGATGCTCCCGTTCTGCCCTGTCTGGTTGGGGTATACCCCAACAACCACCTTGGGCTTGACGTAAGGATTGAGAACTATCTGGAGAATAAGGAAGTCAGGAGACGAACCAGCCTGAGTGGCGTTTATCGTGTAGTTCGTGAGGTGGAACTGTATGGGAGCGCCGGTAGCGTTGTAGAGAACCGAGAACCTATGGGATTCGAGCTTGTTTATCGAAAAGCTAGTCTCATTGGTCCACGTGTAGTTCACAGGGGACGATTCGGAAGAATACGGCGTTATGTTGAAATCAATTTGAACGTTGCCGGTGTTGTTTATGGTTACATTCCCTGGACACACGAAACCGTATTCAGGGGTCATGGGTCTTTCGCAGTAGGGCGGATCCGGCGTGATGATCCACGTCCTGCTCGTGGGGACGTTTACCTGAATGCTCAGATTCTTCCACCCCGCGTTTAAGGTTGTTATGTTCAGGGTCCCGTTATACAAACCCGGGGCGTAACCTGCCGGGACGGAGACATTGACCAGAACGGTATGAAGTTCTCCGGCTGACATGTTCGTAACGTTTGGCGGGTTGAACTTGAGCGGGACGAAGGTGAAATTGAAGTCACCCAATCCCGTCACCTCCAGACTCACGTTAATCACCACATCGTTACCGGAGGAATTCAGGGTGAGATTATCGAAGTTAACGTTCGTTCCGTGCGTGACATCCCCTGTCAGATTATCCTCTGCTATTTCGAAAATGACGTTTGATTCAACGGTTATGTTAAGAAGAGTGAAATTCACGCTTTTCCCCACCTCCGGGTTCTCCCACTCAACGCTTACGTTCACAGAATAGTTCCCGGGAAGCGTTCCGTTAAGAACGGTTATCAGGAAATATCTTACGCATGAATCCCCTGCCTGAACGTTCCCGCAGGGTTCGTTCGAAACGTTCGAGGTTATGTTCCCTGGAAGACCAAGGGTTATGTTCGTATCGAAAGCGACTCCTGTCTCTGTGTTGGTTGTATTTACGAACAAGGGGAAGCTCTGATTTACATACCAGGTTATGTTTTCCGCGGTGAAGTTGGTGGGATCTATGAAAATGCTCATGTTGGTTCCGGAGACCGACACCTCCAGGGTTATGTTCTTCCACCCATCGTTCCCGCTGGTTACGTTCAACGTCCCGTTGTAAGTCCCGGGGATCACATCAGGGGAAACGGTGAGATTTATCTGTACCCCCTTCAATTCCCCCGGAACCATGAAGGAAACGTTCGGCGGGATTAATTCGAAGGTGAAGTTCCCATCAAATCCCGAGATGTTGAAGGTGATGTTCTGAAGATAGGAGTTACCGCTCGAATTTATCGTGAAGTTCCCTATGTTCTTTTCCTTCTCCTTTGCCACTATTCCCGATATCTTGTTGTTAGGCAACGGGACTATGTCCAGTATGGAATTCGGAAGAACCGTTACGTTTACAGAGGTTGTATTTATGTCATAAGAGCTATCGGAATTTCTCCATTCAACACTCACGTTGAAGGTGTAATTGCCCGCGGGCGTTCCCTCAAAAACGATTATTGAGAAATACCTTTCGCATGATTTGCCTATGAGTATATCGCCACAGCTTTCGGAGGTTACGTTTGCGGTTATGTTATCCGGCAAACCCAAAGTGATGTTCGCATAGTAGGCAGAACCGTTTTCCAGGTTTGTTGCGTTCACTGCAATCGGAAGGCTCTGGTCGGCATACCAGGTTATGTTATCATACGTTAGGTTGGAAGGTATGGAAACTACGCTTAGGTTCGTGGTAAAACCCTCAACCGTGAATTCATCCCAATCTAAACCGCTGTTGTTGTATTTCGTGGCGCTGCAGTTAAGAACGTATGTTTTGTATTCGGACGGGGCGAAAAACTGGATGAAATACGTCCCGTTGTTGTAGTCCGTTATGTTGTTCTGATCGATTTCAGAGGAATCGTACGTGCAGTTTATCGTCGCATTAGGTATCCATGCATCCCTCCTGTAATTCTTCACCTCCAGTGTAACGTTAATAAGTCTGTCGGGGAAACCCGTCTTGTTTTTAACGGACGTTATGTTGATAAAATAATCATCGGTAACGTTGAACGTGAAAAAGCTTTTATTCAAAAGATACCACGTGTCGTTGAACACCCAAAACGTAACATTCCACAGATCCACCGAGGCGTTTTCAGGTAGGAAATAACTGTTGTTGTAAACATCATCCCCGTCACCGTCGTAGAGCGTGATGTTGATATCATCGTTCGTGCCGGCAGTTCCCATATCCAGGGTGGCGTTGACCCTTTTCGAAAGGTCGTAGGGATCGACCGTTACGTTAGCCCTGAATATAACGGTTTCATTCTTATTGAACACGCTTACGTTAACCTCCGAAGCATTATACGTTCTTCCCACGACAATAACCTGCCAGGCTTCCAGGTTATCCCTTGTCAGGACAACGTTCTTGAGCAGACCATATTTCAGGTTTATTATCTGGTTCTCGTCACCGGCTGTCCCGTTGAACTGCATGAAAGAAACCTGACTTATTAACCCGCCGGCAGAGATGTTTGTTGTATTCAAAGTTATACCTATCCTTCCGGTGTTGTCAACATCATTGTATGCGTAGAAGTTCGATGTTCCTGTTTCGTTCAGGTTTATTATCCCTGCTGACCAGCTTCCCTGCTCCTCTGCTCCCCATGCCCAGGAGCCAGGATCCGTTGTGTTCGAGTAGTTGGGAAAATCATAAGGAGGATTGCTGTAAGGGTTGTTGAAGGTTGTGTTTACGTTTATTCCGGGGACAGAGGCATACGTTGAGTTTCTTGAGATATCATAGCCTGCATCGTTCTCGTATACCTGTTCGATCTTCACAAACACGTTGTTCGAATAGAACACGTATCTTTTCGTAAGTAAACCCTCTCCTGTCTTGTTTTCAGTCAAATTCCACAGGGTCTCCTCACCAATCTGTTCGACAATTATCCTTATCGGGCCTACATGCTTGAAGGTCGCGTTGTTCCTGAAATCAAACCCGAAGTCGTTCGTTCCGTTTGAATATTTTGTGTATTCAGCCGTCCTGCCGTCCGGATCGGGCTTTATAATCTCGTTTGACGTCCCCAAGTCTATCACGTGGTAGATACCCGAGGTGTTCTCCACTCTCTCGGTATCAACAAACCATGCCATTATGGAGTTGTTCACGTTAAACTCCTCGATGCTTCCCGCATAGCTGTATATCAGATCGCTCGAATAGTTCGGTTTTTCCTTGTTCCCGTTTTCAGTTATATCGAAGTAAACGTAGTAATACCTCACCGTGTTTTTCGGGGTTGTCCCGTTCAGCAGGAAGGAAAGAACACCAACAGCGTTGGTGGTTGGGTTATAACCATCGTCCTTGTCGAACTGACTTTTAACTTCCCAGAGAATCGAGCCTGTGGAGTTGTATTCGATCACTCGGGTGGAATTCTCATCGAACGTTCCCGAAATGTTCAGTTCCTTCAGGATGTTGGTGAAGTTCACCTCGTACTCAACTGGCCAGTCTATACGTGAAGTTTTGTTGTTCGGGCTGTAGAATTCGCTCGTATTTATGTCAAGCCTGAACCTGTGTCGCCACCTTTCGCTCCACCATTCGTCATCATAGTTCTGGGACGAGATGTTCAAGATACCAAGGCTTACAAAGGTCAGGACTATGCAAACCAAAACGAACTTTTTATAACGAATTTTGTTCACCCTTTACCAGACAAAATCATTTTTTTCGTCCGCTCGTACGCTTCCTTGCTTATGAATCCCTTTTTGTAGGTATCTTCAAGATCCTTTAACAACACTTCCTTCCTGTTCACGGGTTTCGCCGGCTTCGCGGTAGTTCCCATTTTCGGCTTTTCTGCCGCCTTTGGCGTTACAGGAGTTTCTGCCTCCGGAGCCAGCCCGCTTTTCTTCATTTTTTCCGCCCCTTTGATCTTCACCTCGATTTCTTTCAGTCTTTCCACGTTGGCCTTCTTTGTTTTTTCAAATTCATCCTTTGAAATCCTCTTGTTCTTGTATTCATCCTCAAGAGTTTTTATCAGCATGTTTATCTCCTCTTTTTGTATCTGCAGATCATCTATCGCGTCCTTCTTGGGTTCCGCCACTTCCTCCCCTTCCCCGGAAGGCTTTAGGCTCTGGCTGAAAGCCTCAAGGTCGTCCCTTGTCACGAACCTCGAAATTTTCGCGTTCATATCGTCAACGCTTCTCATGAGCTCATTCACGAGATCATCCATACGGTCCTGCTTTGTTCTGTAGAGCAGGAATTCCTCCATCCTTTCGCTCAGTTCAACGTATATCGATTGAACCCTCTCAGCCGATTTTTCGATATTCCCCTTAAGGGCTTCCATTGCCTGAAGATTTTCCGTCACGGTTTGACTGACCTTTATGACATTCTCCAGACTTCCCAGGTTGACCAGGACCTTTCTCATCCTGCCCAT
>WVZE01000034.1:0-255 GCA_011772645.1 Candidatus Aenigmatarchaeota archaeon
TTCTATCTTTCCTCTCGGCTCCTTCTCTCCGAAGATTTCTGAATTGAACCGGAAGATATCGGATCCCTCGTATTTCCAAGCGTCTGGGGGGAGGAATGCCTTCATGCAGAGGTGTTCGAGAAACGTCTTCACATTCCACCCGTATTCAATCGGGACCTGTGGGAGGAGCAGACCTGACTGGACGCCATTGGTGATTATGAGGCCATCCTTGCCTATCTTTATCTTCTCGAAGTATTCGTAAGGGCTCTTGACCTT
>WVZE01000034.1:343-2551 GCA_011772645.1 Candidatus Aenigmatarchaeota archaeon
CCCTTATGGACTCTATCAGTGGTTTGTTGGGATACGGGAGACCTATGCACCCGCGGAGCTCTTTGTCGGGATACGTGTAAATAGTTGTGAAAACCCCGGATTTTTCGGAAAAGATTTTTGGGAGTTTTGGGATTTCTGGGGTTTTCCTTTCAGAAACCCACTGATCGATTGTCTTCCTCGCGAACTTCACAGCGAACTCGCCGTCTTCGAAATTCATGATCTCGCCTTCGGGTAATTTTTCAGAAGAGAGTTCAGCTCCCTCAAAAAATTATTGAATTTGTTCAGGGGTATTCGCGCTCCAGAAGCCTGTGGGTGGCCTCCCCCTGACCCTCCAACTTTTTCGCCAGCCTCCTCAGCGAGGTGGTTGAGGGGGATGGAGTAGTCTCGGGAACGCATGGTTATGTCAAGGTGATTTCTTCGTAGGTAAACCGCCAGGCCGATCCTGCTATCCGTGACCGTTGCCGAGAAAAGAGCGGAAGGACCTCGGAAACCGAAGAAGTGAACATCCTTAACAAAACCTACATCCCCTGATTTTTTCGCATGCTTTTTAACCATATCGTACAGATCGAACTCCTCGTTAACGACTCTCTTCGCCGCTTTCACCAGGCCTGGAACGTCCGAGGGGTTGTTCCCATTCGCAAGCGTTCGAACTATCAGCCTCTTAGAATCGTAGTCATCGAATTTGCTGTCCTTTATCCCCAGGACTATCGCACTCGCTTCAAAATACAAAGCTCTCGCATCCCAACTCTTTATCCTCTCCTCAACGAATTCCGTGTGCTGTGAGTAATCCCCTATCGCCCCGTATATCGCTATCCATACCCTTTCCTTAGGAATTTCCTTTTGGAAATTCCTGTATATGAGTTCGGAGGCGCTCGCGTTTCCGTTGACATAAACTCTCAGCATGTCTTCCAGTTTTTTCTTAACCTTGTGTGGTAAAGGGTGGTGGTCGAAATACAGGATTTCGCTTTTCTCGCTTTTCCCTTCAAGGAGTTTGAGAACGTCTGATATATCCCTCCTCGGGATCGCGATATCCGTGATCACTATTCGATTGACATCTTTCGAATTCAGATCGTCATAGAAGGAGACCGGCTTTGTGAAGAACACCTCCGATCTCGGGAATTTCGAGAGCGCAATCGCTCCAGCGCATATGCCATCGGAATCAGAATGGGTGAGAATGACTGTTTTCATAATAGAGAAATTTGGGTTCGGGATTATAAAAGTTATCAGTTATTTGTACTCGCCTTCCTGTTTGTATTCACTCTTCATCACGTATTCGGATTTCATCGAGTACTCGCTTTCGATGTCTGCCCTTCCGATTTCGGATTCGTATTTCTCCTCTTTCTCCTCTTCTTCGCTCTTTGTTTTCTTCACGGTGGCCTCGAAGATTTCGTAGGGAGGGGGAACATAACATTTCGTGAGGTTCGAAGTGGCGAATCTCCATAATTCTTTACCGTTGTTGATATCGAAAACGTATAAATGACAGTCAGCACATCCGAAAAATATCTTATCACCATAAGCAGCGGGGGTTCCCCAGCTGGTTTCGCTTAACTTTGCTTTCCATAGCACCTTACCCTCGGGGGTGAGCGAATATATGTTTCCAGCTTCCTCGCAAACGTATACTATTCCATTAACTATCAGCGGGCTAGAACCTGTGAACCCTCCTTCCGTTCGCAATCTCCATATTTCCTCACCTGTTTTAGCATTTAAGGCGTAAAAATATCCGTCCCTGCACCCGTGGTAAAGGATGTTTTTATAGATTGCCGGCACGCTTGAATTACCGTATTTACCGGTTCGGAACCTCCATATCTCCTTCCCTGTTTCGCAGTCAATCGTGTACAAATAATTGTCCATGGAACCAAAATACAGAACATTATCGTGTATAAGAGGAGGGGAACAAGTNNGCATCGAAACTTGCTATAAAAACTTTGCTGTCTTTTGCAACTACTGAACTCGCTATGTCCGCGCCTGTTCGAAATTTCCAGATTTCCTTGCCTGTTTTTGCATCAATTGCGTAAACAAACCCGTCCCTTGATCCGAAATAAACTTTTCCGTCGCGAACAAGAGGCGTTGAGAAGACTTCGCCTCCTGCCCTGAACCTCCAGATCTCCTTGCCCTTCAAGGAAATAGCATAAAGGTAGTAATCGTAACTGCCTACGTAAAGGACATTTTCTTGGATAACGGGGGAGGAAAAATTTATCCAAGAAAATG
>WVZE01000030.1:0-913 GCA_011772645.1 Candidatus Aenigmatarchaeota archaeon
TGGGGAGCGGAAGGGACGTCATTCGGCCTTTTCTTGAGAAATAATCTGGGCCTTGACATGTTCTTGGTTGGGGTTTATACTTCGGTCACGTTATTATTTTTGGGTTTCACCGCTTACGTCTTCGGTAAGAGGATAGATCAAAGAAAAAGCAACATGAAAAACGTTTTCGTTGCGGGGATGATAATTTCGGGGGTCTTTCACATACTCCACACTATCCCAATCGTTCCGCTCTCCTTCCTCCTGAGAATACCTCATGAGGTTGGGGACGGTATGACGTTGATCGCTATTTACTTCTGGGTGTCCAAGTTGNNGGAGGGAATTCGAGTTTAATGTTCACCCTCACCCTTCTTGGCCATGTGGTCGGTTCGCTCATATTCGGACCGATAGGTTACCATATGGGTTATCACATACCCCTGATAATTTCAGGTATGATAAACATATTGTGTGCGTTCCTTTTGATAGCTTTCGTGAGAACTTTCCATGTCAGGGAGTATTGATACCTATTTCTCCAACAACCTTGTCTAAACTTTCGTGCAGCTCCTCAATCGTCCTGTTGTTCGTTACGGAGAATTCAGCCAGCTTGATCGTCTCGTTTATTACCTTTTCCGTCTCCTTGTTCTCGATCTCCATGAATTCCTCAAAGGTCATTTCACCTTCGCCCTTCGTCCCACGTTTTATTATCCTCTCGTAACGTTTCTTCGCCTCGCATTCCACGTTAAGGAGTTTGAAATTCTCCCCGAACTTCCCTTTGAAATATTCGTATTCTTCCGGGTAACGGACGCCGCTGACAGCCCAGAAGCCCTCGCGTTTTATTTTTTTGCACATTAGTTCTGTCAGGATTTGTTTGCCTTTCGTTCTCCTCATCTCTAGCGCTAAATTTATAAGATTCTGCCTTGTAACTGCTTCTCCCCTT
>WVZE01000030.1:969-1212 GCA_011772645.1 Candidatus Aenigmatarchaeota archaeon
TTAAATAAAATTTTCCAGCCTGCGGATCGCTTGCAATTTCTCCTTGTTCCCGAGTTTCGCGTTTTCTATTGCGTTCCTGAGGATTTCGTTCTCTTCATCATACGTTAGCTTGTCCACAGGATAGGGCGTTCCATCCTTGCCTCCGACAGCGAAAGAGAATTTCACAGGATCCTTCCAGGATGGTTCGGATCCGTAAATAAGCTTGCTTGTGAGGGCGAGGGCGCGGATGGTTTTAGGACCGAT
>WVZE01000028.1:0-246 GCA_011772645.1 Candidatus Aenigmatarchaeota archaeon
CGGGATGTCCCTTGGATTGGAAAGTAAAATCCTTAGGAACGTCTTCCTCCCCCCGAGGTATTTCCTCTCCACCAACTCGATCTTTTTGACCTTCTCCCCGAATTCCTTGAGCTCCCCGATCCTCCTCTTGAGATTATCAAGCTCGTTCGTCTTCAAAAACTCCTTCTCCACTTCCACGTAAAAATACGGCTCAAAACCCCTATCCATCGCTAAAACGCTCTTCCCGTTCTTTGTCTTCCCCCACAG
>WVZE01000028.1:332-1362 GCA_011772645.1 Candidatus Aenigmatarchaeota archaeon
TTCGGCGAAGGCCCTTCCACTTCAGCCAGCTCTTTGACAGGATATGGCTTCCCTTCCTCGGTGAATTCCGGTTTAAGTTTATACACTTCTTTCATTACCTGATATGATTCATGTGAACCAACAAAGGCCCCATAAAAGGTAATAGATATGACAAACAGACTTGAATACACAAAATTCTTAGTTTTCCCCATACTGGTTAGATAGAAACTAGAAATTTAAACTCTGTGTGTTCATTCCCCTTCCTTTATCCTCGCGAAAGAAACCAGTTTGTCCCCTTCGTTTAATCTCATTACATATACCCCTGAAGCACTCCTCCCGGTTTCTCTGATCTGCTTCGCGATGGTTCTGGTGATCATCCCGTTTTTCGATATAAACATGATTTCATCATCTTCTTTTAACGGTGTTATTCCAATCACATTACCGGTTTTCTTTGTAACCTTTAGATTAATAACTCCTTTTCCTCCTCTGTTTGTCAACCTATACAATTCAAATTTACTTCTTTTTCCAAAACCATTTTCAGTGGCCGCAAACAAGAAACCTCCCTCTTCAACTTTACACATCCCGATAACTTCATCGTCCTTTTTCTTGAATCTTATCCCTACAACTCCCATTGTATTCCTGCTAGTGGGTCTTACGCGCTTTTCATTAAATTTAATAGCTTGCCCCAATTTCGTTCCTATTATTATTTCACTATACCCGTTCGTTAACCTCGCCTCCACCAAATCGTCATCTTCCCTTAACCTTATCGCCCATATACCGCAGGAAAGAGGTCTGCTGTATTCTAGAAGTGAGGTCTTCTTCACCAGTCCCTTTTTCGTGGCGAAGAATATGTATCGCCCTTCCTCGAATTTCTTTACCGGTATCATATCCCTCACCCTTTCCCCTTTATCAACTCTAAGCAAGTTCACGATCGGCCTTCCTTTCGCGTACCTCCCGACTTCTGGGATTCGATAGGCTTTCAGCCAATACACTTTCCCCCTGTTCGTGAAGCAGAGCAGGTAATCATGAGTGTTCGTGATGTACATCTCTT
>WVZE01000011.1:0-237 GCA_011772645.1 Candidatus Aenigmatarchaeota archaeon
TCCCAGAATTCCGAGCGAAATATAGATCGGATTTCGTATCCCCCACCATTAAAGTTTCTTTCCTTTTGATGTTTAGATCCTTGAGGATGCATTCTACCTGGTCCGGGTGCGGTTTTCCTTTCTCAACGTCCGAAACCGTGCAGATCTTTTCGAAGTATTTCTCCATGTCGAAATGCGAAAGGAAGGCTTTCGTGTTTCTCGATCTCATGTTCGTGGCGACCGCGAGCTTAATCCCCT
>WVZE01000011.1:273-591 GCA_011772645.1 Candidatus Aenigmatarchaeota archaeon
CAGCGCCCCAGGATATAGCTTTGCATGCTTCACCCCAATAGTCGCGTAATTGTCCCACATCCTGTTTGCCATTCTCTCTAGGTTCTCTTTAGAATACTTTCCAGCCTCTTTCAGGAGGGTTTCTGCCCACTCCTCGAACGGCCTCCCGAAAAACCTGACTATATCCTTTTCCCATTTGTAAGGACCTAGCCCCAGCTCGGAAAAAGTAATGTTTACGCTCTTCAAGATCGCTCCAGCTGAATCGATCAGCGTCCCGTCCAGATCGAATATCACGAGCTTGAACATATTATCACGGATTATTAGTTATTGCGGGCGCTT
>WVZE01000011.1:620-918 GCA_011772645.1 Candidatus Aenigmatarchaeota archaeon
CCCCCAGCAAATCCGTAAGCGAGGATATCGAAAGCGGGAAACCAAGCAGGACAATAAAAACGAGATACAATACTCCTAGGATTATGCCAAAGGAGATGACAAGCGTTAGTATACCCTTCACGAAACTGAACTCATGCATCCTCGTAACCCCTATTACCATTAGGATGAGAGACCACACACCTGCAATGATCATGAGGTATTGTTGTATGTTGGCGAGCAGGGGGAATTCGAATGTAAACAATCTTGAAATCAAGTAAAACAGGATATCAAGGAGTATTAAAATCACGCCAAAAAGTAA
>WVZE01000011.1:1012-1829 GCA_011772645.1 Candidatus Aenigmatarchaeota archaeon
TATCTGTAACAGCAAGATTATTATGGAAAAGGTGACGAAATAGAGAATGGCCTTGGCGGTTCCCGGCTCGTGTTTCATTATTTCAAAGAAAATACTGGGTTTTCTTATAACTAGCGATAATTTTTTAAAGAAACTTATTTTTTTAGGGACAAGATCCTCTTCTTTCGCTCGTTCCTGTGCCCTCCGCGTCCTTCGCTGGTGTAAGGTTTCCAGCACTGGTGAAGAACCCGGCTCTCTGGCGGTCGCGAAATTGATCGCCTTGTCAACCTTCTCAGCCGGATAACCCTTGTTCAACAAATTCTTTCTTATCTTCTCGACTTTTTCCCCTTTCGCTAGCTGATCCCTTACGTATTCTTCCAAACCCTCATCAGGCATCTCGGACATATTTATAATATTGGTCAAACTTTGTATTAATATCCGCTTTAAAAATAAAGAAATAGAAACGGGGGACTATTGCTTGTGCTTGCTCTTCGGGTGCCAATCCGGTATCCCGTAGTCCGGGTCTCCTGGAAGGTCCTGGTCTTCAATCATGTCATCCTCGCTATCAGGTGTCCCATCCCCGTCATTATCCACGTCTAGCAAATCCGGCAGCAAGTCTCCGTCAGTGTTCTCGAACAAGAACTTGGAAACCCCCTCACTCGCGACCTTGCCGTCAACCTGGCAGTCGAGGGCCCATGAATCCTCGCTCTGCGCTTCCCATATTTTCTTTGTCCCTTCCGAGCAACCGAACTTGTATTCTCCGTTGTTGTTTCCTGGCTTGCAATATAATACCTGAGCACAGCTACAGCCGTAATTTGCATCCGAGGCAGGCCAGTTG
>WVZE01000031.1:0-1589 GCA_011772645.1 Candidatus Aenigmatarchaeota archaeon
TCGGATTCGTAAATGGTCGGGCTTGTTTTTGTGGTTATCATGCTCACGTTGTAAAGGGGTTTAGGGACGACATTCAGGATGTTGTAGATCACTTCCAGTTGGTTCGAATCCAGAGCACAATCATCATCAATTGCTATCCCGAAATCATCCAAAATACTATTTCGTAATTCTTGGGTTCCCGGGCACATCTCACTCGATTGTTCAACGCACATACCACCTATACATTTGTATCCTGAAGGACATTGACTATCATACTCACACCCGGAAAGGGAAGACACAGATAAAAATAAAAAAGTAAGCACAAAAACCGCAAAACCCCACCATCTCATTTATATCTGTTTTAATATTTGGTTTTCCCTATAATATATTTCAACTAACCACTATTTTCGTCACACCGTCCAGTTCCTTGTCCCTTTCCATTTTGTATATTGATCCCGTTATGTAATCCGACAAACGCTCCTCGTGCGTGATCAGGAAAACCTGATCTATTATCCTTTCCATCTTCTCCCGAAGGACGAAACCGAAGTGCTCGATCGCGTTCGCATCCAGATTATGTGTGGGTTCGTCCAAAATCAACCATCGAAGGTTCGGGGTGANNCCAAATCCACATTCACCCATCCCCTCGTCCCCTTTAATTGTAGAACGTAATCCTTTTCGATAAGCATTCGTATCTCCGAAAAATCCCCGTAAGGATAAAGTTCGCCCCAAACCTCGTTCATTATGTAGTTTATAGTTTTCAGGAACTCGTCCCTAAGCTGATCTTGAGTGAGTCTCAGAACATCGGTGAAACTGTCCATGGATTCGATTACTCTTTCGTAAGTTTTGGTCTCCTCCACGTATTTTAGAAAAACGCCTCTCTCCTTCTCAAGTTCATTGAACATATCCTTCTTGTCCTGTATTATCTCTTTAAGGGATTCCAGCTTCGTTTTTAGCTCCCTCTCCTTTGCAACGAATTCCTGCATATCCTTCCTGAATTCCTTCTCTTTCTTTTCCTCCCTTCTTATCTCCTCCACGAGCTTTTCCACCTTCTTCCTGTTAATTTTTGTCACCTTCTCATTCCTCTTGACTTTCCCCTTCTCCTCCTCGATCCCTTTCATTTCCGATTTCATCTCCCTGAGCAGATCTACCTTTTCTCTCAGTTCGACCAGTTCGGACTCGTTTCTCAAGGTGGTTTTCGAAAGGATTTTCATTTTCTTTTCAATCTCTTCCATGTGTTTTTCCTTGTGACCGATCAAACCTCTTTTCTTTTCCTTCGTTATCTTTGATTCGCACACAGGACATTTTTCACCCGCCTCCTTGAGTTCCTCAAGACCCCTTGAAATCTCGGATTGTAGGGTTTCAAGTGAATACAATTNNGATTTTTCGAGATCTTTGATTTTCTTTCTGACCTTCTCCTTTTCCTCGATTGTTTGTTTCGCCTCCTTTATCTCATTCTGCAAAGCAATTATCTTTCCATTAAGGTCAGCTATCTTGTCCCTGATTTCTTCCACACTGCTTTCCTTCTTTTCAAAAGCTTTCTCCATTGAATCTATTTTCTTTCGAACACTTTCGCTATCCTTCTCTATATTTCCCTTCTCCTTCTCCCTCTT
>WVZE01000031.1:1637-1975 GCA_011772645.1 Candidatus Aenigmatarchaeota archaeon
GCTGCCTTAGATTGGAAATGTTATTCTTTATCTTCACAGCGGATTCCCTCACCTTCTCGTAACGGTCGAGCTTGAGCATGCTATCGATTTGCTGCATTCGTTTCCCTTTCGGGATCTGGAGGAAGTAATCGAGCGCGTTCTGCTCGGAATAGACCGCCCTTTGAAACAAATCGTAATCCATCTGGAGGATTCGAGTGACCTCCCTAGTAACACCTTGTGGGTTCACTTCCAAAAGCTCCCCTTCCTCACGGATTTCTGACGAAACAGTCCCCTTCCCCTTCTCTATCGTTCTTTTCACTTCGTATTTCTTCCCGTCAAGGACGAACTCCAGCTCTATC
>WVZE01000021.1 GCA_011772645.1 Candidatus Aenigmatarchaeota archaeon
TGTAGATAGGCTGATTTCGAATTCCACGTCATCTATTTCGAAAACATCATCTGATTTGAAGGCGAGAATGTTGTCTCCTATTCTTATAATATTTCCTATTTCCGAGTATTCGAATTCTTTGATCACGAGGTGTTGTGGATTAGATTCCCTGTATACCTCGTTCCCGTTCAACTTGATTATTATCTCTCCCTGCTGGCCTTTTGTGGTGTAAAACCTTAGGATTCCCTTGCTCCACGCCTCGATTTCATTCGGGTAAACCTTGAATGACATGAATTTTTCCGGGCCGTATTCCCCGAGAACTTTGAAGTTCTTGAGCTCGTAATAAGTGGCTGCCCAGAAGTAGAGACCAGGACCGGCAGCGGAGATTTCGAGTGTGTTGGATTCCTTCACGTTTTCAGGAGTGATCACAACATCATAACGGTTGAGATTCGCCAGCCTGTCGAAAACCGTTTTCCCGTTCCATTTGATTATGAGGTTCCCGTAAAGGTTCGTTTCTCCCATATCAAAAGTTAGCTTGACGTCACGAAGGTTGTTCAGGACGTTCTGATCCACTTGGACTTCGAATTTCTTTGAATCCGCCCCGAAATATCCCTGGGAAACCCCGAGACTCCACATCTGTTTCAGGGTTTCTGCCTGGGTTTGCCCGAGTGTGAAAGAACCGAATCTGACCGTTCTTGAGGCTTCAGTTTCTGACCAGCCGACCCTTCCCAGGTCAAAAGAAGCTAGGGATTTGTAATTCCCTGCCACGCCGCCTATGGGCCATTCCCCTCCTACCCATTCCGCTAGAGGTGTTCCAATCAACATCATGGCCCCTATTATAACGAAGGCCACGATCATGAGAACGATGAACTCGTCCATATTTAAGTTTATTGGGGCATTGCTTTAAATCTTTATTTTGAACCCAGCATACTCTAAAGGTTCAGGGTGAATTTTTAAAGTTTATCCTCCTATGGAATGTAATATGGAAAACTGGCAGAAAGGACTCGGATTGGGAGGATTGATAGGTTTGTATTTTGCAGGGAAAAAACTGGCTAATGTATATTTAGACGGGAAATTGAAAAAAGCTGGTTTCTACCCAGTACCGGAAGGGACATCAATACTACAGAAAATTAAGCTAATTTCAAAATCACCTTATAATAAAATCCAAATCTAATTCTCAGTCCTTACAAATTTCAGATAAATCAAAACAGCCAAAACTATGAGGAGCACGACTCCAAAATCGCTCAGTCCTGAGAAGTCCGCGGGGAAGCCTATTTTGACATCTATTTCATCTATGTCGAAGAGCGAAGGGTCGTTGGTTGAATTCCCCACGATGGTAAGCAGGAAGTTGTCCGCAGCGGGGATAAGGCGGGCGTAGATTATTTTGTCCATTTCTCCCGGGTTCATCGGGACTTCTATGTATCGAGAACCCGTTTCAACGAATTTTGCGAATCCTGTTGAGAACCTCAGCCCGATATTGTCAAACCTGTCCTGAATGTTCCTCACCTCAATCGAGATTAGTTCGCTCGTGCCCAGAATCGTCATAATAATATCCTTCACAAGGAAGTTACACAAGGGATGGTGATAAGCTGTGTAGTAGAAGTAACCTGTAGGCGGCAAGTATTCCGTGATACTTGTATCGCTCGCGTTTTCCGCGTATAGGTAATAGTCCACCTCCATCCTGTCTTGCGCCTCGTTAACTATTAGTGTTATGGATTTGTTGCATTCCCTGGTGTTTAGGCATTCTTCGTAAGGCCATGTTGACGGGTCAGGCGGGTCCATGCCCAACGTGTGGTTGTAGTAGTATATTCTTATGTTTAGATTCTCCGTCACGGTTCCTAGCGCTTGTACGCTTATTATCACGGTCCTGTTGGTTGCGACCCTGCCGCCGTAATTTCTCATCATTCTGTTTGTCTCGTTTTCCGTGACAGTAAATTCGATGAGTTTCGGTATGTATATTGTTGTGTTTGTTTCCCAAGCTTTGTCACCTTCCAAATTGCCTGCGACGTCCCGAGCCCTTGACTTGAAGTAAAAGGCGNNTTCGTATGGTGGTGTCAAGCTCGTGCATTGCCCATCAGGGAAATTCGCATACAGTTCGCCCGAACACGAAGTACCCGTTGGGTCGCAATACTCGTAAATAACGTAATAACAACCCACGCCGCTGTGCGCATCACCCCCTATCCAGGATATGTTGAAGGTTGTGCTCATCACGTAACCTCCTCCCGGGGGGGTGGGTTCTGTCATCTGCGACCATGGGTCCGTGTAATCTATACCTATGTTTTGAACTGTTTCGCTGCCTTCATTACCCATTGAATCGTTCGCGAAAACCCTTATCGTGTAATTCCCGGAGGCAA
>WVZE01000005.1 GCA_011772645.1 Candidatus Aenigmatarchaeota archaeon
CTCGGAGACCTGCTCCCGGGGACGAAAACCCTGAAAACGAGGAGGGCCCCTATAATGAAAACCAACATGATGATCAGGCCGGAAAGGGGGTTGGTGGCTTCGCTGAAGTCAGTGATGACGTTCCCTGTAAAACCCGTCGTGCCCACCACGATTATGATGAGCAGGGCGAGCACGAAAGCCGTTATGATCCCTGCTGTCTCGATCTCCATGGTTTATTTTAGGGCGGGAAGATTTATTAGGGTTGCTGGGGGTTTTCAGGGTCGTTATAATTTTTACTTCCCTGTTTTTTTCTGGGACTTCTGTGCGTGAGATCGTAAAAAATTTGATTCAAAACAATGTAGGTATTCAGACCAAATCCGTAAAAAAGATCGCCCATCCTTTCGGTCAGGGGATATTTTGGTTTTTTCATTCTATCTGAATTCAACTTATCAGGAGTCTTTTTATTTCTTTATTTCAAGATTTAATTTAAATTGGGCTTTTCACAAATTATTTACATAGCAGTGGGATAGAGGTTGGTGTGAATGGAGAAATACGAACCGGTGAAGATGCAGAAGGAGATCCTGCAGTTCTGGATAAAGAACAAAATCCCTGACCAGATCGTGAAGTTCGATCACAAAAAGAAGAAGTTCTTCCTGCTGGATGGGCCTCCCTACGTGAACGGCGTTCCTCACGTTGGTCACATCAAAACCACGACAGTGAAGGACGTATGGTCGAAATTTCGCACGATGCAGGGATTTCAATCGTGGTGGCAGCCCGGGTTCGACTGCGGCGGGCTTCCGATCGAGAACGCGGTTGAGAAGAAACTCGGAATAAAATCCAAAAAGGAGATCATTGAAAAGATCGGGATAGACAGGTTCATAGAGGAATGTAAGAATCTTGCGGAGGGGAACAAGGACATATGGATGGACACCTACAAAAAACTCGGGGCATGGAGGGGCTGGGTCGATCCCTACATGACCTACAAGAATTACTACCTGGAATCAGGGTGGTGGACCGTCAAGAGATTGTGGGAGAAAGGAATGCTGGTGGAGGGGGAGAAACCGGTTTATTGGTGTCCCCATTGCGAGACCACGCTCGCCGGCTATGAGGTCACGGATTCCTACAAGGACGTGAGCGATTATTCAATATATGTCAAATACCCCATTCTAGGTCAGAAGTTTACATCCGTTATAATATGGACTACAACCCCCTGGACCCTGCCTGCGAACGTTGCGATAGCTGTTCACCCGGATGAGAATTACGTGAAGGCCAAGGTCGGAGGCGAATATTACATTCTTGCAGAAAAGCGAATAAAGGATACGTTCAAGGATATAGGGATAGAAAAATATAAAATAGTTGAAAAATTCAAAGGAAAGAAGCTCATAGGAATGAAATACGAGCCTGCCCTGAGGATTCCCCTGCAGGACAAGCTTGGTAAGGGAAAGAACGCGCACCAGATAATCCTTTCGATCCCCCTGTTCAAGAAGGGTGTTTCAAGCAAGGTCTTTGCAAAGGGCAAAACCACAAAAACGAACAGTGAGAGCGTTGAGGATTTCGTTACCATGGAGGCCGGAAGCGGCCTGGTTCATACCGCTCCGGGACATGGAGAGAGCGACTTCCGAGTGGGGGAGCACTACAAGCTCCCGAAGGTTTCCCCTGTGGATGATGAGGGGAGGTTAACGGAGGAGACCGGGGAGTTCGCAGGGATGTACGTGAAGGATGCGGATCACAAGATAATAGACTACCTGGACGAGAGGGGATATCTTCTGAAATCCATGAAGATCACGCATTCCTATCCATTATGCTGGCGCTGCAAGGCCCCATTGCTGTTCAGGCTGAGCAAGCAGTGGTTTTTCACGATAGACATAATAAAGAACAGGATGCTGAACGAGAACAAGCGGATAAACTGGCTGCCCGAGTTCGCGAGAGAACGCTTCCATAGCTGGATAGACGGGGCGATTGACTGGGCAGTTTCCGTCCAGAGGTTCTGGGGAATTCCTTTGCCCGTATGGGTCTGCGATTCCTGCGGCAACAAGGACGTGATAGGCTCGAGGAAGGAACTGAAGGAAAAAGCGATAGAGAAGATAAAGGAGGATATCGATCTCCACAAGAACAGCGTGGATAAGATTCACTTGAAGTGTTCGGAATGCGGGAAGAGAATGACAAGGATTCCGGACACCATGAACGTGTGGTTTGATTCAGGGATTTCTCCGTGGGCCTCGTTCGGGTATCCGTTCAAGAACAAGAATCTGTTCGAGACCGTCTGGCCGGCGGACATGGTAAGCGAGGGTCAGGACCACATAAGGGGATGGTTTTACGCCCTGATGTTCTGCGGGGTTTCAACGTTCGATATGAGCCCTTTCGAGGCGGTTTCGATGACCGGGTGGACGCTTGACCACAAGGGAGAGAAGATGAGCAAATCGCTTGGTAACGTGGTGTACGCGGAGGACGCGCTGAAGGAGGTGGAGTCGGATCTCATACGTTTTTACCACTGCTGGTCTGTCGCTCCATGGGATACGCAGCTCTTCTCCATGAAAATTACGAAAGAACTGCGAAGGGTTCTGGACATCCTCTGGAACGTCTCGGTCTTCACTGAAACCTACTCAGACAGGAAACTGGTTGATAGGAAAATGAAATCAAAAGACCTCGAACTTGAGGACAGGTGGATGGTGTCCAGAATAAATTCCCTGGTAGAGGGCACGACAAAGGACCTGGAAGCGTTTCGCTTACACTACATGGCGAGGAACCTCGAGGATTTCATACTCAACGATCTGTCCAGATGGTACGTGAAGATCGTCAGGGATAGGCTTTCTCCCTGGTATTCGGGGAAGGACAAGGAATCCGCTCAGTTCACCCTGCTTTACGTTCTCGAAAACCTCATCCGCCTTCTCGCTCCGGTCACGCCCTTCATATCCGAGAAGATCTACAGGAAGGTGTTCTTTTCCAAGGGTAAACCCCTCTCCGTTCATCTCTGTTCATGGCCCAAGGCGGACAAGGCCATGAAGGACAGGGACCTAGAGAAGGAGATGGAGATCGTGAAAAAAACGGTAGAGGCCGTGAATTCTTTAAGGCAGGCGGAAAAGATCAAGCTCCGCTGGCCCATAACCAAGCTTTTCATCAGGCCCGGAAAAAGGGAGGTGAAATCAATTCTGGAGAAATTCGGCTCCCTGATAAAAAACATGTCGAATTCAGAGGAGATTGTTTTCGTTCAGCAGATCCCCAAAAAGAAAAGGAAAAGTTTCGAAATGGGCGAGCTCTGTCTGGGAGAGGTATCGAAGGAGAAAGCTTTGCTCAGGGAGCTCACCCGGAACATCCAGGTGCTCAGGAAGAAAGAGGGCCTGAAGATCAGGGAAAGGATAAGGCTCTTCCTGAAGTCGGACAAAAAAACCGAGAAACTGCTTGGCAGATACAGGGAGAGGATCTCAAAGGACGTTGGGGCGTACAGGATGGAGTTCAAAAAGCCGAAAGATGTGAAGGGAACGCTGAAGTTCGAAAAGAAAAGGGTAGTCATAGGGTTTGAGAGGAAGTAGGAAGGGAGTATTTAAGTTAATTTTGCCAAATAATTATTATGAAAAGGCTCTGGGCTGCTCTCATAGTGGCGATCGCATTTCTCGCGCTTTACGCCTTCAATTTCATAAACGCCTACTGGCTCGGGATGCTGGGCGTGATATTCATCGCCCTGGGGTTAATCATGACCTTCATGCTGGCAGGGGCCGGGGCGACAAAAACAGAGGGAGCGAACATGGTGGGTCTCGTTCTCCTGCTGGTCGGGATAATACTCATTCTGATTATCTTCCTGTTCCCCAAGTAAGGGAAACGTTTTTAAGTTAATGGGTTACAAAGGTTTTATGCTGATGAAAAATTTTCTTAAGAGCGTTAACCTTAAAGGGATTGAAAACGCGCTGAAATCCAAAGGCAGGAAGATCCTGGTCTACCACAGCGACGTTGACGGGATGTGTTCATCCGCTCTGCTCATGAAGTTTTTCCCGGATTTCAAACCCATCCCCCGCGAGGGTCCTGTCATAGAGGAGGGGTTCCTGGAGGTCCTCATCTCAAAGAGGCCCGATGTCATTGTTTTTCTCGACATCCCAGCGGACCAGGAATGGAAGAAACTCCTGGTCCTGAAAAAGAGGCTTGGGAAAGTTAGAATTGCGATCATAGATCACCACATTATCGAAAAGGATATGAATGAATCCGGAATGATACATGTAAACCCGAGATTCGAAAGTAAGGAGGTTTACGTGCCCGCTTCTGCTGTGATGTACGAGATTTTGAATGTCCTCAAATACCCTGTAAAGAAGTTCCTGTGGATCTCCGCGGTAGGAGTAATTGCTGACTACGGTTTCGAGGACTGCAAGGAACTGCTTGAGGAATGCGAGAAAACATTCCCGGGAAGCCTGAGCGATAAACCATCCCCTTTCAAGCTTAGTAAGGTGGCGGAGATGTTATCCGCGTTGATAACCCTGAGAGGCCTTAAAGGGGCGAAGCTCGGCCTGGATCTTCTCGTTAAATTCGAGACGCTCAAGGACATCGGGAAACACAGGGATCTCAGGGACTGCCACGAAAAGGTCAGGAAGGAGATAGAGAGTATCATGGAGGATTTCGGGAAGCACGCGGAATTCATGAGCGGAAAGAACCTGATAATATACGAGATCAAGAGCAAACTGAACATAACCTCGATCATCGCCACGAAGATCACGGATACGTACAAGAACGAGGTGATCATAATAAGGAAGAAATCGAGGCAGGGGTGGAAGATCTCGCTTCGCTGCCAGTCCGGGAAAACAAACGTGGGCGATCTCGCAAAGAAAGCTTCGCTGGGTATTGGATCAGGAGGGGGACACCAGAAATCAGCAGGCGCCTTGGTCAAGGACTGGGAAAAGTTCAGAAAACGGGTTCTTAAACAGATATAACACCGTAATAAACCTTTTTAAACCCCGAGAATCAAAATTCAATTGTAACCACCCAGACCAAGGTATTCAAAATATTCAATGTGACTATTAAAAGGTAAGTAATTAATGTGATGATATGAGAAGTTCAGACGTTTCGGAACTGTATGGGTTTGACCTGCGCAGCGAGAGCGCGGAGAGGATCAGGAAGACGAAAACACCAAACAGGATACTACCGATCGTCCTGGCCGTGAGCATGCCTGTGATTATGTCTTCATATTGCAGCAATGTGGACGCCGATCCCGCCGACTACCCGACCTCGCCTGATAAAGTAACCGTATCTCAAACCTCCCAGACGGACGGGAACTTAGATGTCGCGGAAGCAGCTTCCGAAAACGACGGGTGGGTAAGGATAGACGAGGATTACAAAGCTAAGCATCCTATAGAAAAATGTATTAAAAAGGATGCCTCCAAAGAAAATGATCTTCCAATTTTTATAAAAAATTACGGAAAAAACCCCGATGTTCTTAGAAAATTTGTAGGAAGTGCTTACTCGCAACCCACTGAAGAGCGGATAAATTCCGAGTATAGCGACTGGGTTATAATGGACTTGAAATTTACTAATAAAAGAGGGAAAGAAATTTATCGAAGGGTTCTATATGTAAAGACAAATGAAGGTTGGGCCGTTGCAGATTTTGGGCCTCCCTTACCCCATTAACTAAGGCCATTCTTCAACACTTCTGGCATAAACCGTTGATACGCCGCCCACAATGCCTATTACCGTATGTGCTACAATTGTTCCTGCACCACCCGTGTATGCTCCAGCGATTACATCCGCAACAATTGTTCCTACGAAAATAACGGTAACTACCCCTGTCTGAGGACTTGTGAAACAGAAATTGTTTTCATCATCTTTGTATGGATCTTTATTTACATTTACTATAACACCATCTGTTTTGCAGTGTGTTCCTGCCTCCATTTCTTTGGTAAAAGTTCTGTTTGTTTCAGGGAACCATTCAACACTTCCTGTGTATCTTGTAGAAACCTTTTTAGTGAAAAGACTGTGAGTAAGAACATCTACAATACTATCTTGATTTTCATCTTTCAAAATTATGAATGTCGTAGGCAAATCTGTTGTTGCAGCTCCGGGAACAGTTCTCGACTTTTCAGAAACAATCGAGAAGAAGAAGTCAAGTTTGTCATCGCTTGTCAAGTTACCATATAATATAACTGCTGTATCATCTTTGAAAACGTCCTGAGACTTAATTATGCAAGCGAAGACTTTATCGTATTCGTATGCGAAACCCATAATGCTATTTTCATCCTCTATTTCATACCCGTATGCTTCCAGAGGATCATCCGTAAGGCTATGCTGTGGGTGCATTCCGCATTTAACATGCACGTTCGTTATTTTTTCAACCTCTTCCATCTTTCTCAGACCACCTTCTTCGTATTTAATGTATTCTATCTTCTGACTCGTCCTGCTGAAATAATAATCCACTTCCTGAATTGGATCATAGATGACGATCATATCCTCCCCGTCAACAGTTTCACTGCCAAAAAGAACTGTTGTTCCCAGTCCGGTTTCCTTTAAATTAGCCTCGTTTTCAAGGAACTTTCCATCTTTATTGAAATCATTCTCGTTAACATTTGTTGGGAAGTATTCACAACGTTCGGCCTCCTTAAATAATGTTTCAAATATGTTTTGATTGCCGGGAGAAACGCATATTATGCTTTCGTCTGCCAAATCCTTAATGTAATGATCACAAACAATTTCCTTTTTTATCAACTCAAGATCGGCATGACAGGGAGAAGCCAAGTAGAAAGGAGCGTAATTTTCTGTGATGCCAATTTTTCCTGTCCATTTATTCTTGTATAGGACCATTGGCCTCTCCTTTTCCAACGCATGTGGTTCAGGATCCTTATAAGGGCTCTTCAGCAAAATAGATTGCGGATGCTCTTCATATTTTGCATTAATACTATCAATGAAAGCTCCGAGTAAAGCTCCTCCGGTTGTGACTCCGGCTATTTTCATAACTCTCTTGTAATCTGCCCATTTGGGGTTGAAACCCTTTGCGTTCATGAATTTGTTGAGGAGTCCTGCCTTGCCTGTATCTGCTATTTTATCAAAATTTTGTCCTATGATGTGTATCCCTTGTTGGTAGGATCCCTTACCTATTAATTCTGCCCCTTCTTGCATCCCCTTTCTTACCAATTCTTCTTCCACCGGGTCTAAACCGGTTCTCACACTCCTAGACACAACTGCCTTTGCTATTTGTTCAGATCCATATGCTTCGTAAGCAGTCCTTATAAGTTGTTTATCCACTTGCCTGGTAACACCCTCTCTAAAAACAAAAATTGCAGCAGCATCATCCGCCATATTTGCAACTGATTTTCCTGTTATTTTTTTAGCCAGTTTCCCGATTAATCCGCCTGTTTTACTTGCAACTCTGCCTGCCAACTTCTTTGCTCCGCCAACAACGAAGTTCTTCGCTGCGCCTAAAAATTCGGAAGCAGGAATACCCCATATTACAACAGTGAAAACATTATTTAACCAGGTAGAAAAACCTGTCCAAGAACGATCTTCGCCTTCAGGGAACTTCTGCCAGTAAACAAGAAATTCAGGATCCCCGTAGCCAGCTATCCATTCCTCTTTCTTTGTAACATCCTGCGGTAGATGGAAATTTTTGACAATACATTTAGCGTAAGTGTTTCTGGTCAATGAGGCATAGTTTCTTAGAAGGTATGGGTCTGATTCTAAATCTTTTCTTTTTATTTCTTCTGTTTCCTCGTTTTTGTAGTGTATTATAATTTTATCGTCCTGCCCGAAACTATCGCTTTCATCTAATACGGCATCTCTCAGAACATCCAGACCCTTTCCGTATTTTTCGTCATCCGTCAGAGAAGGATCGATCACTAGGAACTCTTTCTTTATCTCCTTGTGAACATCATCAACATCATTCAAAATCCCGGTCATTTCAGAAAGCGGTTTATATTCATCAATGTCTTTGCTGGGGCATTTCCACTTCCATTCCCCTAAGTCAAAGGTATAGTAAATATCTGCCTTCTTGCATTCATGAACTAGAGGGATTCGTGAACAACTTTCATCGTATTGCAGATCAGGATATCCTGTCCTAACATCGCAGAAAAGTCTTGATTTGTTTTCGCTTTTCAGCTCATTGACAACCGTACATTTTAGGGTCGTTTTTCTCACGATCGGCATGTTGGGATTGGGCACTATAACAAAACGGCCTTTCTCTTTCCCACATTGAATACAGTCACATTTCGGGGTTTCCTTTTCGCATACACTTTCACACGCAGCTATATAGTCCACGCTACCATATATGTCAACATCTATAGTTCTCATTTCTTCTGCCTTATCATCTGCGAATGAAGCAGTGACTGCTCCTGTGATGGGTAATTGCGTATACGTGGCTTCTGAATATTTCTTCTCCCCTGTCATTACGATATTGGCTGCATGCCATAAGGCTTCTGTTGAATGTTTGGATATCTCGTAATATTCACTCGATGTTTCCCCTTCCCCGCACAGCTGCGGGACTGCATCGCAGAGCTTTTCGAGCATCCCCTGGATCCCCCCGGAGGCAGAGATTATCAGGCCTGTGATCAGGAAGGCTCCTATGAGAACAAGGAAGATCTGCAGAACGTTTCCTGTGGTGAACTCCGTCCCGAACGATCCTTTCGAACGTGTCATGTATTTAATAATTGGTTTTTTTCATATAAATTGTTCCTTTTTTGCTGTTCACGGCCCCACGTTTATGAACCTTATGGTTTCCGTTCCCTCCGCGGGATCGTGGGAGCCGGCGTAATCCTCTGTAGTGCTCTCCACGACCAGGTAGAAGTTGGGGAGATTGTTTTCCTTTTCAAGGTTGTCGTTTATCAGATCACATCTTTCCTTCGTCTCCTCGAAGAACATCAGGTTTATGGGCCTTGATCCGTAGTAGGGCGTATACTTCTCGAGAAGTTGTTTGTAATCCCTGAGGAAGGTGTTCAGGTCCTGCTCTATGTGGAGGATCAGGAAAACGTGCCCGTACGTCCGGTTGTGGACCTCAACTATGCTTGCATCGATGTCTATCGCCTCGTAAAGGCTCGCGAGCAGGAGAGAGAAATCATCGCAGTCCCCTCCCCTCACATCCCATGTCTCGTCCGGGTTCGCGATGTACTCGTCCTTTCTGGGATCGGAAACGTAGAATATGCGTTTCGCAACTTCGTTGTATATAGCGAAAACCTTCGTTGCGTACGTGTTCGGGTTTTCGTATTTAACGACAGAGCTCACTGCTATGTTCCGGACGCTGGATGTGTTGAACCTGTCCTGGTAGACCCCTCCCTCATGGAATTCAGTCCCGTAAAAACATCTCCATCTCTTTTCGAACTCCACCCCTTCCTTGCAGTAACACACGTTCCGGGAGAGGTAACCTATCTGGTTCTTCTCCATGCAGAGGAGTTCGCATCTCTCCTCCTCGGAGTAGGTCATCGTGCCCAGAATGAACTCTATGTATTTCAGCTCGAGGGCGAAGGCTATAAGGAGCACGATAATGACAGCGATGAGAAATACCTTCTGTTTATCGATCCCGTTCCCCATAATAAATATTAAGCTGGTCCCTATAAAATATCAAGAGGTGATTTTCATCAAGGCATATGTCGTAACGAATATTTTAGGGGTTTTCGCCTTCGACAGGGAAGGGAAGGTCATTGTTCACAAACTCTTCCCGAAGAAGCCCGAGGTTATAGCGGAGAAACTGAAGGAATCGAGAAAGGGGGAGATCATAGAGGAGGAGCGAACGGTTCTTAACAAACTCCGCCTCGCCGGCTACAAGGAAGTGATCTGGGACAAGCGGGCGAAGGACGGTTTCATAGCGTGTGTCTACGATCCGGACCACAGGGGGAAGGAGATCGCAAAGGAGGGGTTCCGGAAGCTGGCGATGGACACGCGTTTCGTGACGACACAGGCAGAGCTGAACGAGATCATCACAAAGGTAAACGCATTCCTCACGAAACAGGAGGTGAGCAAGGTAAAGGATGATAAAGTGATAATGCAGGTCGTGGGGATCGTGGACGACCTGGATTCTTCCCTGAACTCCCTCTCCGAGCGTCTGAGGGAGTGGTATGGGATGTTCTCTCCGGAGACCGTCCGCAAGGTTAAATCACACGAGAAGCTCGTTGAGATGCTCTCAAGGTCTGCAGGGGAGGATGAAGTGAAGAACTTCTCGAAAAGCCTCCATGATCTCTACAAGACAAGGGATTCGCTGTCCAGATATCTGGAAAGCGCCTGCAAGCAAACCATCCCGAACCTTTCCGAGGTCGCAGGCCCGCTCCTCGCTTCAAGGCTTCTTTCCCTTGCGGGAGGTCTTGAGAAGATCGCGAAGCTCACTTCCTCCACGATCCAGCTTCTGGGAGCGGAGAAAGCCCTCTTCCGTCATCTGAAAGGGAAGGGAAAGCCCCCTAAATATGGAATCCTTTTTGGACACCCGCTCATACAGAACGCCCCCAAACCCCTCAAAGGGAAGGTCGCCCGCCTGGTCGCCGCGAAGATCAGCTTAGCAGCCAAGACGGATCAGTACTCTGAAAAGAACGAGGGGAAACGAATTAGAAAGGAACTGGAGAAGAAGGTTGGGGAGCTGACCAAAAACAGAGGATGAAGCCTCAGGGTAATTCTTCTCCCAGGTTGGTTAACCCCATGAAATGGATTTTTCTTACCTGAAGATCGATTTTCGATGGTATGATCTCCTTGAGCATCTCCTGCTCTTTCCTTGACTCAACTACTCTAATCTTGTAGTAAAATTCTCCTTTTTTCAAGCGGGAATCGCCCAATTTTCCCAGCCTGCCTATCTTGCAGTCTATTATGCCTTCAGCGATGTCAATTGGTATTTCCTCTATGAGGTAATGTCTGTGATTGTGTGTGATGGTTCTGTATTTAAAAAATTCTTCCTGGTAGTACTTCGAAAGGGTCATAATTTAATAATTGATGAAAAATTTAAATTCTTATTTTCTCTTCATGACCACAAATAAATGATCCTTCTCGTAGGGATCGAGCTTGACCTTGTCCAGAATTTTGAAATGTTTCTTGAGTTTCGCGATTTCCTGCTTGTAGATCTCCTCCGGACGTTTCACAACGTTGATCGATCTCGCCTTTATCGCGATCATGGCGAAGCCGTTTGGTTTCAGGAAGCGTTCGCAATTCCTTATCATTATGGGTGTTTGATCGTCCGAGGCGACGTCTTCGTATACCAGGTCGACTTTCTCGATCCAGTCGTATTCCTCGGGTTTCCTCGCATCCCCGAGGATGGGAACTATATTCCCCCTCTTCTCCGCGATGGGGTTGATATCGCGCAAACACCTTTCGGATATCTCCACCCCGTAGATGATCCCTTCCTTCCCAACTATGTCCGAGAAGAACGTGGAGGTCTGTCCGAAAGCGATTCCCAGGTAAAGGACCTTCGCTTTAGCTGCCAGGGGGAAGAATTTCAGGCCTTTCATTATCGCCGCGGCTGGCTTCGAACGATAGGGATTCCACTCGCGGAGCTCGCTTCCCTTCCAGGAGACCAGGCTTTTGGAATAGGTTCGATCTCCGGGAACAAGGTTCTTCGTGAACAAATGGCTTCCTTTCCTCCAGATTCCTGGAAATATCCGGTTCATAGAATATATTTTGAGAAGCGGTTTTAAAATAAACTTAAACAAGGCTCATCAGGATCGTCTGTTAATTTCCCTTTCTTTTCCAGTCTTTCAAAGTTAATGTTATACGTGATTTCTTTTTTTGGATTTTTGGGATCAACATTGAAGTAATTGAAACTTTTTATTGACCCGTCTCTGACCAATTTCATTCCACGCTCTATAATTTTTTTAAGGATCGATTTTTCACCTTTTCCCAGGTACCCGAAGGCAAACAAATCTCTCCCCTTCATGTATTTCTTCTTTATTCCCAGCTTCTTTAGATTGGAGTCAAGCAAAGCAATCTGAACGTCACTTTTACTGATACCATCTAAGGCCACTCTAACATAACCGGCCAAATGAGAATGATTAGGTAGATACAAAAGACCTATGCCATCTCTTGATGCCTCTAAAATTTCATCTGCCTTTCCCGTGGAATATTCTACAAGCTTCTTGGCCCGAGGATCTTTGGATATGTAGAGGTTTAATACTTCTGCTCTGTCCACGTCTTTTTCCCTCTTCATTTCTTCCTACCTCCACCCAAAATAGCGGCACCGGACGCCAAATAAAACATGGCCGCCTTTGTTGCCAGTCTCCTATTCTCGGAAACCATATAATCTTTATCAAACCTTAGATGGGGTATGTTAGAAATCTTTAAAAACATATCCTCTTTCTCCTTGTCATCTTCTGAGGATTCCAACCCTTCATAACGATGGTAAGGTAATGTATTCTCTAAAATTTCCATGAAAATTGATCTGCCCCCTCGTTTCTTTCCATAATTATTTGTACCTATGACCTGGAAATGGCCAAGATCAACAAAGTCTTCAGCTACAAGGTTGTATATTTCTTTTAAATTTTTCATCAATTCCGAATTGTCACTGTCAGATATCTTTTTTAACAGGTAAATATTGGCGCTCAGCAGGCTTTCTCCCTTTCGGGCTGTTCTTTCCACCAAAATTGCCTTTTCTGTTGAAGGTTCTATGTTCGCAAAAATTGCTGAATTCCTATACCCATCGGGATCCTTGGTCGATTGTTGTATCTCATCAAAGGAATATTCTATACCAACTTCTTCAAATGGAGTTTCTAAATAATCTGTGAAAAAATCTTTCCCCCCGCTTCCTACTCCTAATATCGCTATCTTTCCACCATAGCTGCCTAGTTTCTCCTTTATAACGTCCGAAAAGCGAACGTAATCTCCCTCGCTCAAATCATCAACGTTCCTCATTTCACCACTTACTCCAACACCACAACATCGTCTATAACCTTGTCACCTTCCCTGTCAAAGCCCTTGACAACTTTAATTATATCTACTTCGCTGTCAACACTTTTAAATACTTTGTTGAAATGCTTTGTGCAAGCGATTATCGCTGACTGCGTTCCTCTCCTTCCTCTGCCTCCGAGCAGCAGGATCTTCTTATTCTTATCGAAAGGGCTTCGTATCTTTGCTATTACCCCCACCCTTGCATCATCATAAACCTTGTTGGTATTTTTCGAGGTGATGTAGAATTTGTTTTTTTCATCGAAAAATACCGGCAGCTGGCCGTTTAATTTGTCAACAAGTATGTTCGTCTGGGAGTTTCCGATTATGATAAGGTTCTCCTTCAGGTCGCTCTTTCTTAGTTCTGTATCGAACTTGTAGTGGGGGAATTTCAGCTTGCCTATGAGATTACCCAGAAGTATGCCGAGTTCGAAGGCGTATGGGCCTTCTGTTGATTCGGTATCAAATCTTCCGTGAGAATACGTATATCCTATCACTATCTTCGCTTTTAACTCCCCGTCCTCCACAAAGGGATGGAGGAACTTCATCATGTTGGGATCCTTGACAGAGGATTTCTTTTCCACAGGGTGTCCGTCCTCGTACAGCTTTGTCGCGATCACAGGGCATGTCATTGAATATATTTTCGCGATCATCCCGTACCTCTTCTCTGTCCCGATAGGTTTCACCACACCCACATCCTCGAGCTTCCTCAAATGATAGTATATCTTCTGCTCGTGCTCTTTCAGGTTGCGCGCGAGATCCATCGCGCACCCGGGACTCCTTACCAACTCGTTCACGATCCTGAGAGAAAGATCGGAATTAAAAACGCTCAGTTTCCTCGGAGCAACAACAAGAGATTCATAAGAAACCTTACCATCCCCTCGATTCTCAACCAATGAAGCCTTCATATTCACACCCCCCTAAAGGTATTTTTTTATTATCAGTAAGCTTTAAATACTTTTACAATTCCATTTTTATTAATAAAAATCCGGTTGTAGTACTAAAATCGCTTTTTTATAAACCTAAACCGATATCTATCGAGTAAAATATCCCTGTTATAAAACTAATTTTAAAAGATTTTGTATTTCTCTAAACCCGTTTTAGGAGGGGTTTTTAAATCAAAATTTCAACCTATAAAAAGGAAATATAACGGTGTGATATGTATGAATTTGGCAGTTTGTAAGATCTGCAAGGAACCCATATGGAACTTCCTGTGCGTGGACTGCATAGCGAGGAACACGAGGAAGTTTTTATCAGACGGGCTGAAGAAGGATTTCAACCATTTTCACAGGAAATTCGTTGAAAATTTTTACAGCCATCATGATCACACGTTCTGCCTGAAATGCAGGCATAATAATAACGTGACCATCTGCCCTTACTGCTACGCGAAGGAGATGTTCTCCATGTTATCAAGCAGGGAACCCATCCTGGCAAAAAGGATGTGGAGGTTCACCACGCTGCTGAAACATCCGTACAGAGAGAGCGATGCGAGAACGATAACAGAGCTAGGAAACAAAAAATCCGCGTACGGGATGTGCGATGAGTGCGGTGAGTGCTCGGAATTGCTCGAAAGGGCGGATAATGGCTGGGTGTGTGAGGATTGCAGGGAGTGATCTTATGGTTTTTCGAAACCCCTGGGAAATGCCAGTGGAATGGAAGTGCAGGTCTTGCAATTACGTATTCGCGAGCAGGGATCACCCGGAAGCCTGCCCCTTCTGCCACAGAAAAAAGAGGATCGAGATATTCGGTAACGTGAGGGATTTCGTGGACCTGGACATGGATTAAAGCGGTTATTCTTTTGAAAGTTTATCCCTGAAAAATTTTGAAGCCTCTTCAATGCTATCCCTCGGTATGGAATCCATTTCAAGCAGGTGTTCGGTTCCTTCTCTAAGCAAGTGTGTTACAATTTCGGGATGTTCTTTAAGATATTGGTTTGCAAATTGAGGAGGGTATTTTTTTAATAATTCTACAATTTCCCCCTGCAGTTTGTTTTTCAGCGAAGTGTATTCATCCATTTTCAGATTTTATCGAGAAGATATTTAAGGCGGATTTGATCCAAAATTCACGGTTTCTAACCTTTATAAATTAATAAATTTAATAATTAATTAACCAATTAATAATAATATTAATTAATTAAGTGGTTCTATGGCTGATAAAACAAGGAGCTATACGGCGAAAGAGATCAAGGTGATGGAAGGCTTGACAGCCGTCCGAAAGCGTCCCGGAATGTACATTGGATCGACTGGTCCGAGGGGCCTCCACCACCTGGTTTACGAAGTTGTGGACAACGGGGTAGACGAAGCTATGGCAGGCTTCTGCAACAACATAAACGTCACTGTCCACAAGGACAACAGCGTCACTGTCGTTGATGACGGGAGGGGAATCCCCGTGGACAAGCATCCCCGTTTCCCTTCCAAGTCCGCCCTGGAGATCGTTATGACCAAACTTCATTCAGGGGGTAAGTTCGACCAGAAAACCTACAGGATTTCCGGGGGTCTGCACGGGGTGGGGGTTTCGGTCGTGAACGCGCTCTCTGAGAAATTCATGGTCGAGGTCAGGAGGAACGGGAGGATATACCACCAGGAATACAAGAGGGGCGATCCCGTAAACAAACTGAGGACGAAGAGCGGGAGATTTCCCTATCAGACCGGAACGAAAATAAGGTTCTGGCCGGACAAGAAGATATTCGAAACGACCGAATTCCATCATGACATACTCGTTTCCCGTCTGAGGGAGCTCGCCTTTCTTAATGCGGGGCTGCTGATTTCCCTGAAGGACGAGAGAACGGATGAAGGGGAGGAATTCAAGTTCGACGGCGGAATCGTGTCCTTTGTGAACTTCCTGAACCAGAACAGGGACTGCCTGCTAGAGAAGCCCGTGTACTTTGAGAAGACCAAGGGGACTACGCAGGTGGAGATCGCTATCCAGTATAACACCGGTTATTCGGAGAGCATAATCTCCTTCGTGAACAACATAAACACAGAGGAAGGGGGAACCCACCTGGTGGGGTTCAGGAATTCCCTCACCAGGGTGATAAACAAATACGCGCAGGAGAACAAGCTCTTCAAGAACCACGATAAGCTCTCGGGATCGGATGTTAGGGAGGGACTGACAGCCGTGATAAACATAAAGATGATCAACCCCCAGTTCGAGGGGCAGACCAAGACTAGGCTGGGGAATCCCGAAATGAAAAACCTGATGGATTCCGCTGTTTCCGAGGGTTTGAAAACCTTCCTGGATGAGAATCCTCCCAAGGCGAGGCTCGTTGTTGAGAAGGCTATGAACGCCTCCAAGGCGAGGGAAGCCGCTCTCAAGGCGAGAGAACTGGTCAGGAGGAAGAGCGTTTTCGAGGGATCATCCCTGCCGGGGAAGCTCGCGGACTGCTCGGAAAGGGATCCCGCCAAGAGCGAATTGTACTTGGTGGAGGGAGACTCTGCGGGAGGGTCGAGCAAGCAGGCAAGGAACCGCGAATTCCAGGCAATCCTTCCTTTGCGGGGGAAGATCCTGAACGTTGAAAAGGCGAGGCTGGTGAACGTCCTGAAAAACCAGGAGATACAGACCATGACGACCGCGATAGGGACAGGAGCGGGCGAATTCTTTGATGACTCCAAACTCCGCTATCACAAAATCATAATAATGACGGATGCTGATAGCGTAACGGGTGATGCGCCCGTTCTACTTTACGACAAGCAAAAGTGTCAATTGTTTTATGATAAAGTAGGCAATTTTATTGAGAACTGTAATGATCCCTCTAATTATCAGATAATGTCACTAAATGGAAAAAATCCGCATCTTAAACTCAACGATATTCATGAAATAATAAAACACCCTAGAAGGACGGGTATTTTCAGAATAAAGACCACGTGCGGATATCAAGTGAATGTCACTTCATGTCACAGCGTGTACACTATAAAAAATGACAAGATAATGGCAGAAGAGGCTAAAAATATAAAACCAGGTAGCTGGATGATTTTCCCCTCAATTTTCCCCAGAAAAGACAAAAGGATATCCATTGACATAAAAAATGAAATCAGGAATTTCGAAAACAATGAAAATATTTACATTAAGTTGGACAAATCTCAAATCAAAAATGTGCCACGCAGTTCAAGAATAGAAATAAGCAAAAACGTGTGGAAAGGGTTCAAGAATATCAGAATGGCTAGAAAAATCTCTAGAACCGAAATGGGAAAGGAAATTGGATTACATAAAAGCACAATACAGCAATGGGAAGAAAAGATAGACAATGTGAAACCAACTCTAGAAAAACTGAAGAAATATCTGAAAATACTTGGAGTTGCCTTTGAAGGCTTTAATTATAAAATATACGTTCCTGTCTATGAGTGGGAAGGTCCTGTAGAAAGGGGGGAATTTTATCTTGAAAATCATACCAGCAGGATAATGACAAGGTTTTGTGTAGGTGAGAAGTTGGCATATATTCTAGGATGGTATCTTGGGGACGGTTGTTCATGTTTTACGAAAAACAATCCCAACAGGTTTGTATTATGTCTGGGAAAGGATAAAGAAAAGTATTTAGATAATTTAAGAAAATCTTTTAAGGAAGTGCTAAAGGTAAACCTTATTTTGGAAAAAAGACGCCAATCAGTAAACGTCTATTTCCATTCGCTGTCTTTTAAGCTTTTATTAAAGCACTTAGGCTTGCTTGGAAAAAGGGCACATGAAAAGCTTGTACCGGATATTTTTTATAATGTAAGAAGAAATGTTCAGGAAGCCCTTCTTCGAGGTCTCCTCCAGAGTGACGGTCATATAATACTCTGGAAAGGTAAAAAATGTAGACAAAAAATCTTAATAGGACACACAACCACATCAAAAAGACTGGCAGAGAACATACTCATCATTTACAGGCAATTGGGCATATTCGCAGCATTTTCTGAAAGAATACAAGCTGGTTCTCACATGTATAACGGTAAGCTTATACAAAACCGGCATCGGAGATATGACATTAACATAACCACGAATAGTTACCTCAGATCATTGAAAAATGTATGGAAAGATCATAAAAATTCAAGGCCTCTGGAAATGTATCTTTCATCATTACATACTAAAGAGCGAGGTAAGGGTTTCAAGAAACTCTCGAAAGATTTCGTTATGCTGAAGGTAAAGGAAATGAAAAAAATAAAATCAAATGACAAGTTTGTCTATGATTTTTCAGTTCCCCCGTATCAGAACTTCATAGCCGGCAACGGTGGTTGTGTACTTCATAATACAGATGGAGCTCACATCCGGACGCTTCTGCTCACGTTCTTCTACCGTTACATGAAACCCCTCGTTGAGAACGGTTTCGTCTACATCGCCCAACCCCCTCTTTACAGGATCAAGAAGGGGAATGAAGTTCGTTATGTTTATTCGGAAAAGGAGAAGAACAGGATTCTGAAAAAGCTCGGAGGGAGCGTTTTGATCCAGAGGTTCAAGGGCCTGGGTGAGATGAATCCCGATCAGCTGTGGTCAACCACCATGGACCCTGAAAAGAGGATTCTCCTGCAGGTAACGCTCGAGGACGCCGTGGAGGCTGATCGGATCTTCACGACGCTCATGGGAGACAAGGTTGAGCCAAGGAAGGATTTCATCTACAGGAACGCGAGGTTCGTCAAGAGCCTGGATGTGTAAGCATGGGAAAAAAGAAACCAAAGGCTGAGGAGAATGTGAAAGAACGGGTAATCGAGGACGAGATGAAGGAGAGCTATCTCGATTATTCGATGTCCGTTATCGTGGGGAGAGCGCTCCCGGACGTGAAGGATGGTTTAAAGCCTGTTCACAGGCGTATTTTATACGCGATGTACGGCATGGGGATGTTCCATAACAGGCCCTACAAGAAATCAGCCAGGATCGTTGGTGAGGTTCTGGGTAAATTCCACCCCCACGGAGATCAGGCTGTTTATGACGCGCTCGTCCGCATGGTTCAGCCCTTTTCCCTGCGTTATCCCCTGATTGACGGGCAGGGGAATTTCGGTTCGATAGATGGTGATTCAGCAGCCGCAATGCGATACAGCGAGGCGAGAATGGCAAAGGTCTCGGAGGAGATGTTGAAGGACATTGAGAAAGAAACGATCGCATTTAGGGCGAATTTCGACGGATCGCTGAAGGAACCGGGGATACTTCCTTCCAAAATCCCGAACCTTCTAATAAACGGCTCCTCGGGGATAGCCGTTGGGATGGCAACGAACATCCCTCCGCACAATCTTAAGGAGGTGGCGGACGGCGTGATCGCCACGATAGAAAACCCTAAGATAACTACAGAGGAGTTAATCAACCATATTAAAGGACCTGACTTCCCCACAGGAGGGATGGTGATAGGCAGAGCAGGTCTCGTGCAGGCGTACTCAACGGGAAGGGGATCGATAACAGTGAGAAGCCGCGTGGAGATCGCTCGAAAGGGGGACGGGAAGGAGAGGATCGTGGTGAGCGAGATCCCGTACCAGGTAAACAAATCGAGGCTGATCGAGAGCATAGCAGATCTCGTCCGCGAGAGGAGGGTACGCGGGATCGCGAACCTCCGGGACGAATCGGACAAGGAAGGGATGAGGATCATAATTGATGTTTCCAGGAGCGTGCCAGCGGACGTGGTTCTTAACAATCTTTACAAGCACACGCAGTTACAAACGACTTTCGGTGTTACGCTGCTCTCTCTGGTGGACAACCAGCCCAGGATTCTGAACATCAAACAGATGGTTGAGGAGTTCATAAAGCACAGGAAGGACGTGGTAACGAAGAGGACGAGGTTCGATCTGAACAGGGCGAAGGAAAGGGCGCACATACTAGAGGGATTGATAACAGCGCTGGACAGGATCGATCCTGTTGTGAGAACCATAAAATCATCCAAGACTGTCGATATCGCGAGAAAAAGGTTGGTTTCGAGGTTCAAGCTTTCCTCCAAGCAGGCGCAGGCGATCCTTGAGATGCGTTTGCAGAAGCTCGCCTCCCTCGAGCAGAGGAGGGTGAGGGACGAACACAAGGACCTGCTGAAAACGATTGAGGAGCTGAAAGACATCCTCAAGCATGAAAGAAGGATATACGGGATAATAAAGGACGAGATGAACGACCTGAAAAAGAGATACGGGGATGAAAGAAGGACGGAGATATTGGACACGGGGGAGAGGATCGAGGAGCTGGAGGACGATCGCCTGATAAAGCAGGAGGATGTCGTGATAACGTTTTCCAAGGACGATTATGTTAAGCGAATCCCTCTGGAAGAATACAAACAGCAGAGAAGAGGGGGGAAAGGAATAATAGGGATACGGACAAAAGAAGGTGACGTTGTCAAGGAGATGTACATCACGAACACGCATGATTATCTTCTGTGTTTCACGAACAGGGGGAAGGTCTACTGGATCAAGGCGTACAAAATCCCTGAAGTTGGGAGATATGCGAAAGGAAGACCAATTGTTAATCTCCTAAGGGTGGATAAGGGCGAACGAGTCAAGGATATCATACCCGTAAAGAAGTTCGAGGAAGGGAAATTCATATTCTTCGCCACGAAAAAGGGTCTGGTCAAGAAAACCCCCCTTCTCGCATACAGCAGACCTCTTTCCTGCGGAATCCGCGCGATCAGGCTGAACGAGGGTGATGATCTTGTGGAGGCAAAACTGACGAATGGGGAAAGGGAGATAATAATAGGGACAAGGGATGGTTATGCAATACGCTTCCGCGAAATGAACGTCCGATCCATGGGAAGGGTTGCTGCCGGTGTTCGCGGGATAAGGCTCAGGGGGGAGGACAGGGTTGTTGATATGTGCCTTGTTGAACCGGAAGGATCGCTGTTCACGGTCACGAAGAAAGGTTTCGGGAAGAGGACGAAGTTCGAGAGATACAGGGTCCAGGGCCGCGGAGGCAAGGGGATAAAGAACATGAGGATCACCCCTAAAAACGGAAGGGTGGTCGGGATGATCCCGCTCCAGGACAACGACCAGATAATGTTCATTTCTGAGAAGGGGATGATAATAAGAACAATAGCCAAGGACATCTCCGAGATAGGCAGGGCGACCCAAGGCGTAAGGGTTATGCGCCTGAACGAGGGGGATGAAGTCGCTTCCTACGCGAGGATAAGGGAAGGGGAGTGAACCTATTCTTATAATTTCTGAATTGTAACTACCTCAAAGTATTTAAATCATATTAACAACTTATTACAGGTGTGAATCCATGAATCGCATACCCTCAACTAGAAACCCTCTTGGGGCTTACAGAGCACCGGGATATGGGAATCCCGGAATATCTGATAAGGAGTATGATTCAAAGGTCACTGCATTGAAGTTTGGGTTCAAACTTCTGGAAAAAGAGGAATACTCCCTGGCGAATGAGGCTTTCGATCGCGAGAACCTGACACCGAAGGAAATAGTAAAAGGACTGGACGATTTCATTTCCGCCGGTTTTAGCAAATACAAAGATATCAGGAAATTTTATCTGGAGAACCTAGTTCCCGAACTGAAGGAAGATGAGATGTGGCCCCTGAAAATACTGGACAAGTACAGAACCGCTAAAAGGATCGTGAAATATCTTGAAAAGGCGAACTGGGAAGTAGAAGCGGCTGTAGAAAAGTATTTTGAAAGGAAACGCAAACTTAAAGATTTACTGAATACAACATATGTGGTAATTGGTTCCGGAGGAGTTGGAGCTGGCATAGGTCTACACACGGGAGGCAAGACAGAGGCTCTGGGGCTTGGTGCTATATGCTCCTTCATGGGCCTTTTTATAAGAACTCTTACCCTTGAAGGAAAACGTGAAAAAGATGCGGGTTAAATATGATTCACTCATTAAATTTTTCACTACCTAAAAGTATTTAAATATATATATTAATTATAACATTGATTAAAACCTGAACGGTGTTCAGATGGATTCGGTAAAGGAACCTGAAAAATTCAGTGAAGCCATGGAAGACGTGCTCGGGGAGTACATACTCGATTTTGAAGATAATGCAAAAAGTCACCTTTCGGAGTTGTTAAGGAATCAACATAATTTTGACATGACTTCTCTTAATGATGAAAGAAAGGAGGATATTTTCTTTCAGTATATTGATGGTCACTCCCTCAGTGAATACGGATTTGTATATGATGATTATCTTTCTATGGGAAATGATCTGGTTGGTAAAGTGAGGAAGAAAAGGGTCGAGGATTTTGCTGTCGAGTTTGCCAGAAAGGAGGCCGAACGCAAAGGTGAGGAATTCAGGAAAGAAGACTCTGAACCGGAAAGTTTCACCATGAATAGGGACGAACGTACACAGTATAATTTCCTGGAGTTTAAGTTGAAGGAGATGTTCGGAAAGGAATACGGCAAGGAGGATATGAAGGATTTTGAGGAGTTTATTTCCGGTTACAAAAGGGAAAGGGGAATTGATTTGGTCGAATTAGCGAAGGTAATTTACGAAACTCGCGGTAACTTCGAGGAAGCGTTTGATCATTTTTACAAGACTTTAATCAAGGAATTTGGGAAACCCGCCTACAGAGAACCTTCGGTTTTATCCGGTTACACCAAGGGAGAGGACAAGAGGGGAGAGGAGAAGAAGGATGAATTTGAAGTACCAAGTAGCATCTTTACAAAAGAAAAAGATGAAATGCACGGAGAGGAAACGAAGGAGGAGATAGTTTACAAACCAGAGGCAGAGAAGAAGAAAAAATATCGTGTTGGCGAGGGAATACACGTGGATCTCCATTACAATAAAATCAAAGGTGATGATTTTATTGAAGGAGTGAGGAAATCGGTTGAGAAAACGAGCGAAGAAATCGAGAAAGGTTTAGAGACGCTTGAAGGACATAAAGATGAATCGGGAAGGAAGCGGAGGAAAATCTGGGAATACGTCACCGAAAGGGCAGAAAAATTCGAAGAGAAATGGGATCATCTTTTCAAGGAGAAGATCCCGGATACTTATAAGAATGTCAAAAATCACTTGAAAAAGAACAAACGGAAGTATCTGGGAGGTGTGGGCATAGCCGCTGCGGGGGTCGCGGCTCTTCTGCTTTCCCAGCAGGCGTGTCCTGGCAAGAAACCCGAACAGGTTGTTAAGCCTCCCGTACCCAAGGTGAGAAAGGTCGAGAAAAGGAAGGCGGTGATACCTGAAATCAGACCCAGCAAATCCCTGCTTTCGAGCGACATTCAGTTTGTATTTGAGGATCGTTCGAATTGGGATATTCTCGATCCGGCTGAAAAATCGAGAAAGATCGGATACGATGAAAAGCATTACGGAATTTATACTGACGGTTCCCTTCACGGGAATGTGGTCAGCCTGATCCACGGAGACGCGACAAACAAGGGAGAAGAGGTGGACTACATAGGGGTAAAGATAGGAGAGAAGGGGAAATGGGTGTACCTCGAGCCGGGAAGCAGGTTCGATATGGAAGTCACACCTGAAGAGGCTGAGATCCTCAGGAACGGAGGGAAGCTTGAATACCAGGTCGTGGGCCTGGACAAAGGGAAGAACGGGAAACATAAGGTTAAGGTTTCCTACAGGAACGCCAAACTGCAACTCTCCAGGGATGCACTAAGGGACGTCCTCATGGAAGATGTCGCTTCGTACATGGAAGGCATCTCGAAAACAGGAGACAAGGGAAGCGACCTTGGTGTTTACGCCCTTCTCCAAAAGGAATTCAAAGAAGCTTTCCACAGTTACATGGATGAGAGAAGGGAGAACGGAGAAGACGTTTCACTCCTGGATAATCCTCTGGCGGACTTCACAGGATCGATAGGGGAGATGTACAATGAAGGGATCGCGCCCTGGAAGATCGGAAAGGAAATGGGTATGAGCACGCAGGACGTTTACAAGGCGATATCTGCTGCGAGAGAGCTCGGGACTGTTGTGAGACCGCAGAGATATAACGCAAAGCTTTTCCGGGAGATATTCAATCCCAGTTATGCGTGATTCTGTTAATCAGGATTAGTTTTTTAAGCCAGGAAATATCCTATAATCATGGCTGGAATCGAATTTTGCCTTCTGGACATAGATTACGTCCTGAAGGACGGGAAGCCAATCGTCAGGCTCTGGGGGAAGACCAAGAACGGGAAGAACGTGTTAGCGATCGACAGGGATTTCAAGCCTTATTTTTATGTGGAGCTCAGCGAGAAACACGCGAACAACGATGGGGTGGAGAGGATAAAGAGGAGGATCGGGGAGCTGAAGGACATCAAGGGAACCGATAAACTCGAGCTGGTTGAGAAAAAACTCCTGGGAGAGAAGAAAACTTTTCTGAAAATAATGCTCCAGAACCCCACCGACATACAGAAACTCAGGAGAATCGTTGAGGACTGGGAGGGGATCCGGAAGCCGTATGAGTATGATATCACGTTATACAAGCGCTACCTGATAGACAGGGGTTTGACCCCTCTCGAGTGGGTTTCCGTTTCCGGGAAAGAGATCAAAACGGTTTCCAGGGTTGACCGCGCGCTGGAGATCTCCGAGGTCAGGCCCTCCGGGGGAACACACCCAAAACTGAACACACTCGCGATAGACATCGAGATCTCGGATGATAAAATCATAATGATCTCTCTGGTTTCCAAGAACTTCAAGAAGGCCCTCACCTACGGGTGGGGGGAGAAGAAAGCGGCAGGAACGGAGATGCTGAAGGACGAGAAGGGGATGATCAAGAGGTTCGTTGAGCTCATAGGAGAAAAAAACCCGGACATAATCGTTACGTACAACGGGGACCTTTTCGATTTCGTGAAACTGAGGAGCCGGGCAGGGCATTACAAGATGGATCTCGCGATCGGCAGGGACAAGAGCAACCTCACGTACACGAAAAGGGGGAGGATATACTCTGCCAAGATAACGGGAAGGGTTCACGTGGATTTATACGATTTCATAGAGCACATTCTCTCCGATACCCTGCAATCGGAGACCCTGACGCTGGACATGGTCTCGAGGGAGATACTGGGAAAGGGGAAGAGACCGATAAAATGGAAGGACATAGAGGAGATGTGGAAAAAGAAAACTAATCTTAACAAGCTCGCGGATTACTGCAAGTGGGATTCTGTTCTCGCTCTGAAGCTTTCAGAACGCCTGATTCCCCAGATATTCGAGCTCTGCAGGCTCACGGGGCAGACCCTGTTCGACACCACCAGGCTGACGTATTCCCAGCTTGTCGAGTGGCTCCTGATAAAGAGGGCGCACGAGAGGAACGAGATCGTCCTGAACAGGCCGAAGTATGATGAGATAAAGAGGAGGAGGGAGGCCTCTCCCTACACCGGGGGTTATGTGTACACTCCCAAAACAGGGATACACGAGAACATCGCTCTGTTCGACTTCGCGAGCCTGTATCCGTCCACCGTGATAACCCATAACATCTCGCCGGAAACCCTTGACAAGGACCCGGAGGAGTCCAAGGAAAAGAACTCGGTTCCCGGGGAGGACCACTTCTTTTCCCTGAAAAGGGAGGGTTTCATAAAATCCGTCCTAGAGGACCTGGTGAAAAGGAGAATCGAGATAAAGAAGAAAATGGAATCCCTCGGGAAGGAATCTCCCGGTTACAGGGACCTCCACAACAGGCAGTACGCCCTGAAGATCCTGGCGAACGCGAGTTACGGCTATTACGCTTACGCAGGTTCGCGGTGGTACTCAAGGATATGCGCGAAATCGATCGCCGCGTGGGGGAGGTATTACATACAGAAGGTGATAAAGAAGGCAGAGGACATGAATCTGAAGGTGATATACGGGGATACGGATTCGCTGTTTCTAGCGGACTGCAGGGAACAGAAAGTGAAGGGCTTCCTCGGGGAGGTCAACAAGGACCTTCCGGAAACAATGGAACTGGAATTCGAGGGTCTTTACAAATCAGGCATATTCGTCCCCACCAAGGTCGGGACCACCGCGAAGAAGAGATACGCCCTCCTCGACCAGGAAAACAAAATAACGATCAGGGGATTTGAGAAGGTGAGAAGGGACTGGTGTAAGATAGCGAAGGACACGCAGGAAAAGGTTTTGCTCGCGATCCTCAAGGACAGGGACCAGGACAAGGCTGTGAACACGGTGGAGGAGACGATCGAGAGGCTGAAAAAGGGCGAGGTTGACAAGAAAGAGCTCGTGATATACACCCAGATAACGAGACCGATCGAGCGTTACGAGCAGATAGGCCCGCACGTTTCCGCTGCGAAGAAATACGTCGCCCGAGGTCACACCATAAAGGAGGGTTCTGTGATAGGTTACATAATAACGAAGGGGGCGGGATCGATATCCAATCGCGCGGAACCCTTCGAGTACGCGGATAATTACGATCCTGAGTATTACATAAACAACCAGATAATACCAGCGGCGATGCGGATCCTTCACGGTCTGGGATTCACGCAGGAGGACGTTCTGAGCGAGCCTCCCGGGCAGAGATCCCTCGATACCTTCATGAAAAAATCAATAAGCAAGAAACTGAAGGAGAAGTGGGGGAAGTTCAGGAAGGAGTGAGTATTTAAAGAGAACCCGGGCTTAAATTATAAA
>WVZE01000044.1:0-252 GCA_011772645.1 Candidatus Aenigmatarchaeota archaeon
CGCGAGCGGATCCTCCCCGAACGTGTCGAAGCCGGCTGAAACCGCGAGCAGATCGGGTTTGAACTTCGAAAGTCTGTATAGACCGGTCTCGAGTTTGTCCAGGTATTCCTTTTCCCCTGTTTCACTCTCCAGCGGATAGTTGTAACAATTCGCTTCCGAATGCTTCCCTGTTCCCGGATATATGAATCCATATTGGTGGAGGGAGACGTAAACCACATTCGAATTCCCGAGAAAGATCTCCTGCGTTCCGTT
>WVZE01000044.1:324-2899 GCA_011772645.1 Candidatus Aenigmatarchaeota archaeon
AGTAGCAGAAACCCTCGAAATTCGTTTTTCCGGCGTGATGTCCAGGAGGCCTCATCAGGGAGAACGAACTCCCCTCCTTCAGAGCGATCTCCATCGCCAGAAGAGAACCCCCAACCGAGAGCTTCGCATAGTTGTAGATGTTCGGAAGTGGAGGGGTCTCGAAGTTAACAAAATCCGAATGCTTTATGGTGTCTACCATTTTTTCGGAATGGACGAGAAGCAGGTCCTTCCTCTTGCATTCCTCCGGTTTTACAAATTTGAATTTTTTGTATTTTCTCAGAAATTCATAAACCCTTCGGACTCTCTCGCTCGTCTCGGGATGTCCCGGAGAATCGTATTCCAAACTCTCCCTTGAGAAAACAATTTTCATGATAAATTTACGTATTCAAGATTAAAAAATTCCGCAAACTTTTTTATTAAATAAAACAAATAAAATAACATAGAGAGTTTGGGGATCTTATGGCTGCAAAGAGAAAGGCAAAAGCTAAGAGAAAGACCAAGGCAAAAAGGAAGACCAAGAGAAGAAGATAAGAACTGACGGTTTTTCTCTGGGGAAGAGAGTTTTCATAAAACTAACTCTATTTTTATTCTTTAATTTCAAAACTATACTATGAATTTAAAGGAAATTTACGCTTATTACTCCGGTGAGGACATCAGGAACTTTATCACGAATTTCAGCAAGAACAGGGAGGTGACGGGCGTATTGAGAAACGGGAACTTCTCGCAAAGACCTAACGTCATCCTCTACCCTAACGACGTGCTTGCGATGGCAAAGACAGGCGTTGTCGAATTCCACGGATCGCTCGAACGCTGGAGCCAGCCGATGAGCCTGGGTTCGGAGAGCTATGACAAACTGAGGATAGGCTGGGATCTTATCCTTGACATAGACTGCAAGCTGTTCGAGCACGGGAAGATAGCGAGCGAAGCCCTGATCTGGGCCCTGAAAAAACACGGGATTTCGAACGTGTTCATCAAATTTACCGGAGGAACGGGCTTCCACATAGGAATTCCATGGGAATCCTTCCCCGATAAGGTGGATTACAAGCCCAGCGTAAACCAGTATCCTGACCTCGCCAGGAAAATAATTTTCTACCTCAAGGAATTCGCAAGGGAGAGATTCGAAGGCAAGATCCTAAGGAAATACCCTGCCGAGGACCTTTCAAGGCAGGTTAACAAGCCGCTCGGAAAGATACTCACAGAGGAGGGGATCGATCCCTATGAAATCGTGGACGTAGACCCGATCCTGATATCCCCAAGGCATTTCTTCCGCCTTCCCTACTCTATCAACCGGAAAACCTTTCTCGTATCCCTCCCCATGAAAACAAACGAACTCGAGGAGTTCAAAAAGATGGATGCCAAACCGGAAAAGGTGAAAATAAAGGAAGGGTTCCTGGACACGCACAAAAGGGAGGAAGCCGACACGCTCGTTCTCCAGTCCTCGGACTGGTGGGCGATGAAGAGCGCGGATGAAAAACACGAGATAATAGACGGGCAGCTGGAGAAATTAAGAAGGTCCGGCTACAGGTGGATAAGCCAGGAAGATCTTAAAAAATTCAAAACAATGAGCCCGCAGAAGAGACAAAGGATATTCGTTCCCGAGAAACTCTTCCCCCCCTGCCTGAAGAACATCTCTGGAGGCCTGACTGACGGAAGGAAGCGGTCGCTCTTCACCCTTCTGAACTTCCTGCGTTCCTCCAACTGGAACTGGGAGGACATTGAAAAATACGTGAACGAATGGAACGAGAAGAACAAGCCCCCGCTCCGCGAGAACTACGTTCGTTCCCAGATAAGGTGGCACAGGGCGAGGAGCAAACAGATCCTTCCCCCAAACTGCCTCCACCCGGGGTGGTACGAGGATTTCGGTGTGTGCGATCCGGACGCGACCTGCGGGGGGAAGGAGAAATCGGTGAAGAACCCGGTAAACTACGGATCCAGGAAGTTGAGGGGAAAGAGGCAAGCTAAAAAATAATTTTTGAAAAAATAAATTTTTAGGAGCGCTATAAATACGTGTTTTACCAAATAATTTAATTGGTTCTTTACAACAGAAAGCTTTATAAATAGTAAAATGTTATTATTGATAAGTGGTTAAATATGACCAAACTTGGCAGAAGTTACGTAATACCTCTGGATAATGTGAAATTTGAGGACGATCTATCTAAAACTGAGTACCCAGCCGTTTTAATTATCGGTCCTATTCATGAATCAAACGGTTTGTATGCCGCTGATCGTTACGGTTACATTAAAATGAATAAGGGAACAAGACCCTTAGAAGGTTTCACAGTCAAAGGCAAATGGGGGATTATTGAAGGTCTCCAACACGGGAATGGCGTTGAGACGGAATCGAGATTTTTTGAGGAAGAAGATAAAGGACTTATATCTGGAGATTTTTCTTTACCTGTTTACAAAAATAAAGAATTTGGCGAAGAATACTTCCTTTTACCCCTGAATCCAAAGAGTGACAAGGGGGAATGTATAATTTTAAACCTTGAAGAATTCAGTGAAGTCATCAAAACTATGTATGTTGCAGATGGTGTGGCATTCCTTTAGTTTTTTATCTAAAACCCCACAAAAAACC
>WVZE01000020.1 GCA_011772645.1 Candidatus Aenigmatarchaeota archaeon
GCTTTCGCTTAGGCTTCCTTGCGTTAGCCTCGCCACAGAGATAAACTCCTTGCCGCGTGTTTCAAAACGGGCGACACCACTCCTGCAAGCAAGAGCAATGCCTACCTATAGTTACATGGTTTTAGGCTCTTTTCATCTCCGGTTAAGGATACTTTTCACTTTTCCGTCACCGTATTCACTTCGAAGGAGGTAGGCCTGCCTACCTCAGACGATCTAGTGCGCTATCGGACTCGAATTATATTTAGGATTGGGAGTTACTGGCTCCCACCTTCCCAATGGATATTCAACCATTGGTACTCTGGAGGCCCGCTATCAACCTTCTTCCGTTCTCCTACGGGGCTATAACCCTTTATCGCGAATCTTTCCAGATCACTTCGGACTGGGAAGTTAGGCTGAGCGCGAGTCCAAACCCCACATCCCCTCTGGCTCTCACCAGAAGGTTCGGTTTGTCCTTTTCCCTTTTCAATCGCCTCTACTAAGGGAATCGCAATTGCTTTCTTTTCCTGCCCCTACTAAGATGTTTCAATTCAGGGCGTCACCGTTCCATATCGGAACGACCGAAGTCAGGAAGTCCCATTAGGAAATCCCGGGTTCAAGGGCTGCTTGCGCCTTACGGGCGTATCAGCATGCTTCGCACGCTGGCAGTACCCCGGGCATATCGCAGCTTGCCACGTCCCTCTTCGGTATCCGAGCCAAACCATCCACCATGCAACGTAGCAGATCCTTCTAGTCAGGACAACTCGCCTATGTTATCATTAAGGAACTCTTTTGGTGTTCACCTCGTCACTAAGGACTCGCGTCCTTTCGGATGACCGTCCAAAACAATCATTGTCCCTCTCAAATCAGCCCGTTATAAGATAACGAGCGTCATCAATACATTGTTTATTCTGGTTGAGCATGATACTGACAGCTTGTTCAGAGAAAAAGATAGACATACTCGCGTACGCCACCCTCCGACTGCATACTCGCCTGCTGTCACCAAGCAAGATACGACTCTGAACAGCCTTGGATAGCTGTGCAACATTATATTGTATTTATTTATTTAAATGCTTTTTAACTTGAAGCAGATTTCATCTGCTTCCTTCGTTCTTTATGGACCGAGTGGGAATTCCTGCTGCCCCCGGGCCAACACCGAAGGCACCTTCGAACCCACGGCCTCTGCCTCACTTGGAAACCATATATTTTTCGATATCTTTCCAGCTCATTCCTAAATTATCCATGCACCAGTGAATAGCCTTGTGGCATTTAAAACAGACTCTAATATACTTGTCTATTTTAATTTCAGTTTTCAAGGCTCTTAAACCCAAACTGCTAAGTTTTTCATGGCTGCTTCCATCTTTTCTGTGACATATCAGCCTCTTCTCGTATCCACAAAAAAGACACCTATTTCCTATTTCTTTATTCACAAACTCTTTTACTTTTTTTCTAGTTATTTTGTTCCATTTCCTTTTAATTTCGAGTTGTCTTTTTCGTCTTTCTTCGGGTGTACGAGTTGGTGTCGTCCTTGTTGGAAGGCCAGCCTTTTTTCTCTGGTACCAGTCTTTTTGGTACTTTTTTTGAACCCCTTTGTTTTTATATGACATATTAAATGTATGTTCAGGGTTCTATTTATTGGTTTCTTGCAAGGGCAGCGATCTGTAGCGATTGAAGCAGGTTACGCCTGCTTCGTCCGAAATTACCGCTGATCTATCGGCCCAAACGATGTTGGTAGGAGATTGTTCTGAAAATATATAAGGAGGTGATCCAACCGCACGTTCCCGTACGGTTACCTTGTTTATCGAGCAGTGAGATGGGAGCGTGTAATGGCCCTTATCTTATGATAAGGCATATGGGTATATTCCATGATTTCCCATAGGCTCTGACCCTTTGAAGGCGAAAAGAATTTAAAACTTCTATTTTTGTTGACTTTGAGAAGGATTTCAAGTTTTCTTCTTTTTTCAGAATCTGTGAAATTTACAAGTTTTTTAAAAAGTGAAATATCCTTGACATAGAAGTACCAATCTGTTTTGTTATTGATGTTATCCCTTTTGGTCTTGGGTTCAGTGGATTTTATGCCGTATTTCTTCAACAGATTGGACGTCCTGAAGACTATTTCGCGGCCGTTTTTCTTATCCACCTGTTTAAACTCTATGTATCCCTTTATATCAACAGAGGCCTCTGCGTCAAAAATTCCCTTTATGAAATTTATGTCCGGTTTCTTTAAGCGCTTTTTAATTTCTTGAGCAAGTTTTTTAGAACCCACTCTAAGTCTTATTTTTTCTTTTCTGTATTTCCAAGGGCTTGTGCTTTTCTTTATTTTTATATTTTGTTCAGGAAGGTTGAAAATTCTCGCCCATTTATTTTTCAACTCTTCATTAGTCGTTTCTGAATAGATGTCTACATGGATTCTTTTTTTCTCCACTTGTTTTTTCAGGAAAGCAACTGCCTTTCGCAGAATGTCTTCAGATGAATTGTATAACTCGATATGTCTGTCGTCAAGATATCCATCACCTTGGATAAGGCCAGAGAACCACATGACACACATACTCATATCATCCCCTTAAGGGTCAAGTTGCCCATCTCACCACTTTACGACTTTAGGCCCCCAATAATAATTGGTTTTTATTATTTAAATTATTATCGGGGTTAGCCCTCCTTGCAAAGCTGTGGTTCGATCTCCCCCGAAGGGAAAACCTCGCCAAAACTCCACTCGGATGGCTTGACGGGCAGTGTGTGCAAGGAGCAGGAACGTATTCGCCGCTGGAGTTTAGGCCCGAAAATCGCTTTTTACGGCGACTTTCGCACTTGCTAACCAGCGACTACTAGGGATTTCGGCTTCACGAGGGCGAGTTGCAGCCCTCGATCCGGACTGAGAATGGGTTTAGGGGTTGGCTTTACCTTTCGGTATCGCATCCCATTGTCCCATCCATTGTAGGCCGCGTGTAACCCAGGGGATTCAGGGCATACGGACCTGCCGTCGACCACACCTTCCTCGGGCTTATCGCCAGCGGTCCCCCATGAGTGCACCAACTGAATTGGTTAGCAACATGGGGCATGGGTCTTGTTCGTTACGACACTTAAGTCGACACTTCACAGCACGAACTGACGACGGCCATGCACTACTTCTCAGCTTGTCTGGTAAGACCTTCAGCCTGACCTTCATTCTGCTGTCGCCCCTGGTGAGGTTCCCCGCGTTGAGTCGAATTGAACCGCAGCCTCCACCCCTTGTGTGCTCCCCCGCCAATTCCCTTAAGTTTCAGCCTTGCGACCGTACTCCCCAGGCGACCCACTTAACGGTTTCCCTCCGACACTGGAAACCCACGTAAGATTCCCAATGTCTAGTGGGTATTGTTTACGGCTAGGACTACCCGGGTATCTAATCCGGTTTAAGCCCGGAAGAAGGAAGCAATTTAGCCAGATTTTTCAACAAGAAAATTTATTAAGTCCTTTGGTTTTTTGTAAGATTCTAAAACCTTTTCTAATATGAAGTTTTTTTCATACCCGCAAAGTTTTTTTGAATCCTTTCCTATTTTGCTATATTTAATAAATTTTATCTCTTTCTTGAACTTTGCTATATCTGAAATCCCTGTCAGCCTTATTTGATCTGGGTAGACTTTTGGATCAAACCCAAGATTTTTTAGAAGTCTGGTCAAATCATTTCTTAAGTTTTGGTGTGTTACTGCTATGAAAAGCTTTCTTATTAGAAAGGGGTATTTTGTTTTACTTGAAGTTACTGAAATCCCACCATCGCAAGTCATATAAATTTTAAGGAAATATGTAGCTATTTCTTTGTCCTTAAAAACTAACTTCGGTAAATGTGAAGATGGGTAATTCTCTCTTTTTTGTTTTTCATGTGTACAAATCTTACATGAACCTCTTTTGCCATGTAGAGCAGGGCACTTTGGGTGTCTCTTACAATTACTTGTTCTGTAAGATGGTGAAAATTTTAAAAGTTCTTCTCCGAGTTCTTTTGAATGTACTTTCACCATATATGTTACATCTTTTCTTTTTTGGATAGCTCCCAATTTTTTGATGCATCCAAATAACGTTTTTCTGAATTCCTTGATTACCGCTAAATCACTGTTTCTAAAATATATTGTCCAACTTTCTTTTCCTCTAGGGGATATGCCACCATCAGATAATAGAAATGGTGTAAGTTTTATTATATGTCTAATCCCCATAGTACCCCTGTTTTATTATATTATTTACTGGCTTATAAAGCTTCCCGCTTCCGGTTCGCTCCCCTAGCTTTCGTCCCTCACCGTCGGATCCGTTCTAGTCAAGCGCCTTCGCCACAGGTGGTCCTCCTAGGATTACAGGAATGTAACCTTTGCGTAAGCGTACTTTCCGTAAACGCTTTTGTGCGCTTGCCTGCGCAAAAGGGTTTTACCCCTACCCTAAGAGTACCCTTGACCTCTCCCGGTCCCAAGTTCTGCAGTATCCCCAGCAAGCCGATCAGTTTACTAATCGATTTCACCAGGGACTTACAAAACAGGCTACGAACGCTTTAAGCCCAATAATCGTGGTCACCACTCGGGGCGCGGGTATTACCGCGGCGGCTGGCACCCGTTTAGTAGTCAGACGGCTTAATCCAATCTGTCCAAGCCGTCAAACTCTTACCCACCCCTTATTCCTGAAGCTATTTGGACTTCAGAAAAGCTTCCTCCGAAGAGGAAGCACTCCAGATCTCTTCCTCACGCTTGCGCGCATTGGGAAATTTTCGCGCCTGCTGCGTCCCGTAGGACCTGGATTCTTGTCTCAGAATCCATCTCCGGGTTTCCCCTCTCAGGGCCCGTACGGATTATAGCCTTGCCAGGAGTGTAACCCTTTACAAGTTTTCGATAAAGCCTTTGGCAGAAGTGAAAGCTCTCGTAAAAGGCTTTTACCCTAGCAACAAGCTAATCCGCCGCAGTCCCATCCTTAGTTCAACAATGGATCATTCCAGATTCCATTGCCTATCCGTCGTTAGCCCCAGTTTCCCGGGATTATGACGGGCCTAAGGGCAGGTTAACTACGTGTTACTGAGCTTTTCGCTATGGTTTAACCCATAACTTGCATGGCTTAGTCAGATCCGGATAGCAGTAACCTCCGGCAGGATCAACCGGAATTAGAAATTGGCGGGAAGTCTCCTCAATGCCAATTGGGTTAACCCCGTTGGCACGGTGGAAACTCTCTCCTTATATTATCTTTCTCACAATCTCCTACTTCAAACTTAATCATAGTTCGGGAAATTAAGCTCACATCCTGCACCGTTTCGATGTATATCAGCATATATATTTTGTAGATATGGATATTTAAACTTTTTAAGCTTTAGTTTGTACTAGAAAAATCTCTTCAAAATAAAGGGAAAGGGGGTTTTATGCTGGCGGTGTTGCCGGTGGTGCTGCTGGTTTTTCCGCTGGTGCTGTCGCAGGCGTTGCTGGTGCCCCTCCCTTGCCGCTGAATATCTTGTGGCCTATTATCGCGAATATTATTATCAGGACGTAGCCCACGTAGATCATGTAGTTGGAATAGTATGCAGTGAGGTCCATACCCATCGCGAATGCCGCTATTGCCTCTATTATCGCTACCACTATCAGCCAGACAATGCTCACCACAACCATGTCCTTCATGGACGCGCTGACTTTACCCAGATAAAGCTTGGTGAATATCAGGGTGAAGATTATTATCGTTATCATCGCTGCCGGACTAACGTATGTGGGATCAACCATCCAAACCCCGTTTGCCACTGCAAGCACTATTATCGCCAGTATTATTCCGAACAAGATCGAAAATTTGAATTCCATTCAAAAACCTCCTTTATTAACAATTGGTTTTGTTATTAAAATATATTTACTAAACTCTACAAATAAATTAGGTATGGTGGAATTATGAAAAAGAAAAAATCCCAGAGGGAGGAGGTGGCGGAACTCAAGGTCTCGAAATCCAGGGATTTCTCTGAATGGTACAACCAGGTCGTCCAGAAAGCTGGTCTGGCGGATTACGCCCCCATAAGCGGGTGCATGATAATTCGCCCGTACGGTTTCGCTGTGTGGGAAAAAATTCAGGGATGGCTTGACAGGGAATTGAAAAGGACAGGAGTTGAGAACGCGTATTTCCCCATATTCATACCAGAACGTTTTCTTAAAAGAGAATCGGAACACTTCGAGGGGTTCGTCCCTGAAGTCGCCTGGATAGAGAAAATGGACGAGAACGAGGAGAGGTATGCGTTACGCCCGACATCCGAAACCATAATGTATGACGCGTATTCAAAATGGATCAGGTCGTGGAGAGATCTCCCCCTGAGGATTAACCAGTGGAACAACATCGTGCGCTGGGAGGTGAAGGCAACGAGATTGTTTTTGAGGACGAGGGAGTTCCTGTGGCAGGAAGGTCATACCGTGCATTCCACGGGAAAGGAATGCGAGGAGGAAGTTCTTTTGAGAGCGGAGCAATATAAAAAACTGGTGGAGACCCGGCTGGCGATACCGGTTGTCATAGGGAAGAAATCAAAAAGCGAAACGTTCGCAGGAGCGCTTTACACCATCGCTCTAGAGGCCCTGATGCCTGACGGGAAGGGGCTGCAGATGGGGACTTCCCATAACCTGGGACAGCACTTCGCAAAGGTTTTCGGTATTCGCTTCCTCGACAGGGACGGGGAGAAAAAACATGCCTGGCAGACATCATGGGGGCTGTCAACCAGGACGATCGGAGCGCTCGCCATGGTCCACGGAGATGACAAGGGCTTGGTCCTCCCTCCGAGAATCGCTCCCATACAGGTTATCATTATCCCGATTTACGACAATAAAACGAAAGGGAAAGTCCTGAAGGAAGGGGGGAAAGTGAGAAGGAAACTGGAAGGCAAATTCGAAGTTCACCTCGATGACAGGGATTCGTATTCTCCCGGGTGGAAGTTCAATGAATGGGAACTGAAGGGCGTTCCCGTCCGCCTGGAGATCGGCCCGAAGGATATCCGGAAGAAGCAAGTGGTCCTCGTGAGGAGGGATAACGGGGTGAAGAAGCCCGTGAAAGAAAAGGGTTTGGTGAAAGAGCTGGAAAAGACTCTTGAAGCCGTACAGGAAAACCTGTTCAGCAAAGCGAGAAGTTTCCTTAATGCGAACACGAAGTATGCGAAAAACTTCAGGGAACTCGAAAGGCTGATCAAAAACAGGAAGATGGCGAGGGCGTACTGGTGCGGAAGCGAGAAATGCGAGGGGAAGATAAAGGAAAAGACAGGAGCCACGATACGCTGCATAAAGGAAGAAAGCGCAAAGAAAGAGGGGAAATGCGCGGACTGCGGAAAACAATCAAAAACGATCGCTTATTTTGCGAAGGCCTATTGAAAGGGATTTAAAATTTATTCGAAATTTAATAATCGATGAAAAGAAGGGAATTTTTAAAATTATCTACTACAGGAACGGTGTTAAGCACCTTTATTATACAACCCGACTTCAGGTACAGGGACGTTCTTAACAGAATATTCACAAAAACCATGGAGAACTATATTGATAAGGTCAAGGGAGAAGGAAGGTATAAAGAGGGCGAAAAGTTTATTGAATTTAATGTTGATTTGAGCAAAGAAGGGGTTCTTTACAGAGCAGGTGTCACGGATACGGATCAGAATTTGGAATTCAATCATTACGTAGATTTTGGGTCTTTGAACAGTGTCCACTTCGTTGAAAACGATGGGTTATTTCACTATGCAGAAATATCATCGTCACCACCTACTCTCACAGATACTGGCATAAATACCATGGAACTTGGTATGAAATACGACAAGAATCATTTCAAAGAAATGGTCGGGGAACTCATGAAAAAGGAGATAAACGAGCAGGATGCTGTTTTTTCTATTTTACACAAAGTGAACCGCTACGTAAAGTACGGAAAAAGGTTAGATGGATTTGAAATAGTTATCCCATTAAAATTAGGTAAAGATATACCTACAGATTCAGAAAGCAGGATTTTAGCCCTATACAAAACCTTTTCGGAACACTTTGGTGTGGATCCAAGGCTATCGGGCGTGGCCCGCAGTCAGGTTTATAATATTTAAGCCAAAAATTAAAAGAATTGAAATAGCAAAGGAATGCGGAGGTAACCAAACGGCTAGGTGGCCGGCTGCAGCATTCGCTGCGAGGCACCGGTGTTATGAGACCTCATGGTCAGTGAATAGCAGACACCGGCATAAGTGGGTTCGACAGACCCTTTTCCGAGAGCTAGCGCTTCCACAAAAGCGTCTACGGAAAAGTTTCGAAAGTCCCACCCTCCGCTTATTCGTATCTCAGGGCCTCGATGAGGCTCGGCCTTGCCGCCGGTATTGCAGTGATTCTTGTCCTGAAGCACTACTGAAAAAAGGATTTGTATAAATTACCTACTCAACAATAGTATTTAAACGATATGTTTAAAAACAGACAATCAATTACAAATATATATGTTGTATGATGAAGATTACTGGAAATGTTTTGTGGATACTGGATTTGAATCTAGAGGTCCCCACAGTGATTTAAAAACACGGAATCTTGTGCTGCAGGAGATGCCTCAGACAAATGAAGAGGAAAGAATCCAGAGAATGCGTTCTCATATGCGTGAAGGTTTAGACTCAATGCTTGGCAGGAGTAGCAAAGAAAGGTATATATCTGATGCTGAGGCAGAGGAGATGTCACGCAAGATAAAAACAATAATTGAGGAAAAAGGACCTGCCTTCAGATATACACCTGAATTCTTTAAAACAATTGCAGATGAAAGAGTGCGAAGACAAGCTTACAAATCAATTGAGCTTACTGGAATTCCGAATGAAGAGGAAAAGGATATTTTGAAAAATCCCTTCAAATATCTTGGATTACCCAATACAACCACCTTTGACCAGATCAGAGCCGCATTTATATCTTACTCAAAAGTCTATCATCCTGATATTGTGAATCCCCAGAATAAGAGGCAGAGAGAACTTATCTTCGGAATTAAACCATATAAATTAGAGAGTGGGGAGAATCTTGATGAATGGCTCAAGGAAATTGCAAAACAACATCCTCCAGAAACAAAGTCTGTAGGGGAATTGGATAAAATGACAGAAAAAGAGAGGGAAAATTATAGGAATGAGCACGAAGCCTATCATATTTTGGAGGAGAAATATGAAGCAGTCAAAACAGAGATGAGAGTTAGGGCTACAAAGAAAATGCAGATAATTACCAAAGCGTACAAAGCTGCAAAAGCACTATTCTCGGAACAGGTTACATCAGGTCTAGGAGGATTTGAATGGGAGAGGGTTATACAAAAATCAGATTTTTTACAAAGTTTAGGGGGTCCTGACTTTGACGGCTTTCAGTATGAGAGTCTTCCTCTTGAGGGGGAGGGAGAAATAAGAAGAGACGTTGGCAGATTTAACAGCAGCAGAGAGGTATATCTTGCATACGATTTTGGAGAGGTTTATCTTGGTGGACCAGACTATATGCAGAGGCTACCTTTAAAAAAGTTTTTTGCATGGGTTGAGTTGCGGCAGGGCAGAGAGCTAAGTCCTTTACTGCTTGATGATATTGTTGAGTATTATGAACTAAATGCTGACAAAGCTGAACAACTCAGAGTAATGATAATGAACAGGGAATCCCCAAATTTTATTGTTGATGCTCTTGATATCGAGGAAGTAGAAAAAACCCATCCAAATTATTTAAGATGGTTTGTTGAATTTGCACTGCTTGGTCCTGAATTTTCACACCTAGTAGGTCAGCGTGATGATGTCCAGTATAAGCTTGGTGTTGAATTTACAAAAGATGATGGTATGCTTTTGAAATACGTCACTCAAGAAAGTGAGTACAATTTTTGGTGCTGCGGGAAAATGAAGCAGACTGCTCATTTTACGCCAGAAGATGTTAAGATGATGACTGTACTGGCTTATGGCCCATTGCTGAATCAGATGGAAAAAATTTAAGATGTACCCGCTAGTGCAGAAATTCTTATAATACTATCTTTTTGTTGTCTAATATATAGTCTCGCTACGCTCGGGATTTTATAGATAATGTAATTACTTAAATATTACTCGGAAAACTTTTGTTTTCCTGTGTCATATCTCGATGGCTTAAGTCGCCTTATTCGTATCTCAGGGCTTCTATCGGGCTAAGCTTAGCGGCCTGCCTGGCAGGGAGGATCCCTGAAACGATCCCTATAAAGGCAGCGAACAGGATTCCCTGTATCACGAGTCTTGGCGTTACCAGGGCGAGAGGTTGCATAAGGATCATGTTAATGTAGGAAGTACCGCCAAAGCTCAGGATTATGCCCACTATCGCTCCTCCCACACTTATGGTCACGGCCTCCAAGAGTATCGCAAGCAAGACCTGCTTGTTCGTTGCCCCTATCGCCTTCATGGTTCCTATATCCCTTCTCCTCTCGCGAACGGAAATGATCATCACGTTCATTATCACTATCCCCGAAATCAGGGCTGCAATGCTTCCAAGCGCGAAGGTCATCAGGTTCAACTGGCTCGTCATCTCACTAACCGAGTTCATGATGCTCTTGTCGCTCGCCGCCTGGATGTCATCGAAATCGTCGTTTATCGCCTGCTCTATGAAGTCCGCATCCGCCGGCGTCGAGGGCTGGATCATCATAATAGATATTTTTCCCTCGTTATCGGTGAGTTCCTGGAGGTCCTTCAAAGGCATGTTAACGGAATTATCCATACCGCTGTCTCCGGTTTCTTCCAGAATCCCCACTATTTCGTATTCCTTTTCATCCAGCTTTATCACGTCCCCTACCGAGTAATCGTTTTTTTCGGCGTAGCCGGTTCCTATTATTAACTCTTTTTGTCCCTCCTCGTAATCCCTTCCCTCGCCTACCTCAATCGTTACGCCTCTTATGATGTTCTCGGTTCCCGGAGGGGTTCCAGTGATGCTGACACCGTCAACCGTTTCGAAAAGTATGGCAGCGACGTTTTCGACACCGGATATGCTCTCAACCTCTTCCACAAGATCCTCATCTATCTCGCTCTGCTGTATCATGAAACCGAAAACGCCCTTCTCAACAACGGTTACCAGACCGGAGGTGATTGCTATCTGGTCGTTCACGAAATAGGTTATGCCCTCTGAGAACGAGGAAACGCTCGTCACAAGAAATATCCCTATCATAACTCCGAGCATTGTCAAAACCGTTCGCAGTTTGTGCCTTCCGAATTCCCTTAACATCGCTTCCCACATCATTTTGCATTACCTTCCTATTCTGTAAACTTATTCTGTCAGGCTTGCCCTGACTTTCCGTTCGTTTATCCCTCCCTTATCGCCTTTATCGGATCTGTTTTGACCGCTATCCAGGCCGGATACAGGCTTGATATAACCGTGAGCAAAACCCCGTAAGCGACCGCCCCTATCGCGAGGACAGGGGTTATGACTGCGAGATTAATACCCCCCAGCAAAACGTTGTTGAGCAGGTCAACGAAAAAGAATGAAATTCCGACCGCTAAAACGCTGCTCGCAACTGATAACAGCAGTCCTTCCTGAAGTATCTGAATGAGGATCGTCCTCCTCAAAGCCCCTACAGCCTTCATTATCCCGAGCTGTCTTCTCCGTTCAAGGACAGAGGTGTACATGGTGATTATAATCCCTATCGCAGCAACAATTGAAGCGATAAAACCTATCCCGAAAGTCATTATGTTGAGCGTACCAGTCACCTCCTCCATCATCGAGAGGGCGTCTTCCATCGTCATCGCATCGAGATCGTCGTGCTCATCCTCTATGGTTTGCTTTATCTCTTCAACCAGCGTTACGTCCTCTGGTTCTATTATTATCTGCGTTGCACCCCCTTCTGTTTCGTATATCTCATCCGCGTAATCGTAAGGCATGAGTATAACCAGGTCGTACGCTCCTGAGCCTTCCTCGAATATTCCCATAACCTCCACTTCCTTTTTGTTCAGGGTTATGTAGTCCCCCACAACAACATCCAGCATGCTTGCCGGAAGAAACCCAAGAGCTGCTCCCCTGTCTTCGTTTTCAGGCCATCCGCCTTCCTTGAATTCCAGGTTCTCCGCACCGAACATGTCAACGTTATCCATATCAAGACCGTCAACCTCGAAAAATCCGCCAAATTGTCTGGCTATTATAGGAACAACTCTATCGACTCCGGATAAAGATTTTAGCTCCTCTAACGTATCGGCTTCAATATCCTCTATCTGGTATGCGCCACCCGGTCCGATCATTTCAGAAATTTCAAAGCTCTTCATAACAAAAACGTAGTCACTCCCAAGAATCCCGGAAGAGGCTATGAGCTCGTTCACCCCCGCGGATATCGAACCGAGAGAAACAATCGCGGTTATCGCTATGAATATCCCCAGGGCTGTCAGTATCGTCCGAACCTTGTGTTCCTTCAGGTCCTTCAAAGCGAGATCAAGCATAATTATTAATTGACGATCTTTCCGTCCATTATCCTGATTTCCCTGTGCGCTCTTTTCGCGAGATTTATGTCGTGCGTAACGACAATTATGGTTTTTCCCGTTTTCTTGTGAAGGTTTTCGAGCAGTTCGAATATCTCCTTGCCCGACTTCGTATCCAGGTTCCCGGTAGGTTCATCGGCAAGTATAGCGTCCGGATCATTAATCAGGGACCTGGCTATCGCGACCCTCTGCTGTTCGCCACCGGAAAGTTCGTTTGGTTTATGGGTGGTTCTTTCTCCCAGACCGACCTTTCTCAAAACTTCCTTTGCCTTCCTCTGGGATTCTCCTCTTCCGTGCCCGCCCAGCCTCAGGGGTAACGCGACGTTCTCTATCGCGGTCAAACCGGGTATCAGATTGTAGGCCTGGAATACAAAACCTATCTTTTCTCTCCTTATCCTTGCGAGCTCGTCATCATTCATTTCCGAGACCTTTCTCCCCTCGACAAACACCCCTCCCTTCGTTGGAGTGTCCAGACAGCCCATTATGTGCATAAGGGTGGATTTTCCGGAGCCCGAAGGTCCCAGGATCGCGACATACTCCCCCTTCCTTATTTCGAGGGTCGCCCCTCTCAAGGCGTGTGTTTCCACTCCCTTCATCTCGTAAACTTTACAAACGTCCTGCAGTTCGAACATGATATTTTTTTTCATAAGTCCACCCTACTTACAGCTGATAGCTAACGAAAAGAACTTACTTTTTTCTTTTCCTGATTCTCCAAACATAGAAGGTTTCCAGAACCACTATAACTATGAGGATAGCCGTTATTGTCGGGGAAACTCCCCCTCCTTGACCCTGGTCCTCCGCGTAAACCGACTGCTTTATGGAAACTGGTATTTCCCTGGTGAATTCGTTGTTGCTCTCGTCGAGGTACGTGATGTTAATTGCGGCTTCTCCGTAACTGAAGCCCTTGAAGCGAAGGGTCTTGTGCCTGGTTGGTTTCAATTCATTCGCTATCGCCGAATCCTTCACCTCACCTCCCTGGACAAGGCTGATCTTGAGGGCTTTCGCATTTCCTGTCCCTATGTTTTCGATGTCAACCTTGAAATCCGAATTGTCTATCTTTGCACTGAGAACCTCTATAACTGGCTGACCCTTGATGGGGACACCCACGCTGAACGTGGTTGATTGGAGCGTGTTGGTATCATCCCTGTAGGAAAGCGTTAATGTCGCGGGATACGTCCCGTACTCCGCATCATTACCTATGCTTATGTCGAAGAGCGCTTTCTCGCTGGAGCCGGGGTCGAGCTCTCCCATGTAGTAGGAACCGCCCGCAAGTACCGGAACTATGTAAGGCGAGCTGGAATTGAAAGTCGCCTCCATGTAGTGGACTCTTCCTGTTCCCACGTTTTTGATATCCACCTCGAACCTTACGGTATCCCCTGGTTCCACATCTTCTGGGTCGGTGTTGATGGAACTCAGTATGAGCTTGGGCGAACCCTGAACCCTCACAGAAACGCTCTTTTCAACTGTTATGTCAGGATCGGTCCCCTTGTAATATCTGAAATGAAGATCGTAATCGTTCGAAACAGCGGACTCGCTCACGTGGAGCTTATAGGTGCTCTTTATGCTGTCAGAAGCGCTTATCTTGGTGAAGGTTTTCGTTTCTGTCTCACCCAGCACCAGGGTGAAGGGATCCTCGGGCTCTATCTTCAGGACTATATCCGTCGCCTCGCTGTAGCCCGTATTCTGCAGTTCGATCTCGACGGTTACAATACCCCCGGGCTCAACGGGATAGGGATTTTGCGAGGAAAGAACAACGTTAAGACTCGGTGCCGCCGCGTATGCGGTCTGCATTAAAAGGACTAAACCCAAAATTGTTACAAACATGAAAGATATTTTTTTCATACCACCAACCTCCAGTTAGATATATAATTGGATATGTCTTTATATACTTTTTGTATTTCCATCATTTTTTCCTTAACCTCCCCTGCGCCTGCCTTAGCGTCTCTTTTATCTTTTCCATTATTTCCTCGAAGATCAACAGTTGCTCATAATAATTTTCCACGATTTTCTTCTCTTCTTTCGAACTTTTTTCCAGTTTGTACCTTTCAATGATTTCCGGGATCCTTGATTTCAGCATCAAAACGTTTCCCTCGAATTTTTTCAGCATCTCCGTGAACATCGAGGACATGTCCTTCTTAATGTAAAAATACACTTTCCTGGATCCCGGTTTCTTTGATCTATTAACAATCCCCACCCTTTCAAGGAATTTCATCGAAGTGCACAACGCCGACAAGCTGTAACCCGTTTTTGTTCTCAGCTCCTCGAGGGTTATTTCCCTTGGTTCTATGAACAGGGTTCCTATCAACCTTGATGAGAGCTCATCAAGACCTTTCGCTCTTTGTATCTCAACCATGAGTTCTATGAACTCTTCCTTGGGGGATTTTTTCATACTTTCACAATTTTCTGAATTTTCATTATTTTATGAATTTAGTGAAAACTAATATATAAAGTTTTCGACCCGGGAGGCTTTGCAACGAAAGCGGAATTTTAGTAGCTATAATTCATCTTTTCTATTTTGGTCTTAATTTCTTTTTTAGCCAATATGTTAAGATTCTTTTTATCAATTTTTAATGTTTCAACTATATTGTATCCTGCATCTTTCAATTTTTTTATTTTCATTGGGTTGCCAGAAAAAGTCCTTAAGTTCTTAGCCAGTCCAAGATCTTTTAATGCTTCCATTTCTGCTGTATATTCTCTTAAATCACTTCTCTTTAATCCCAATTTTCTAAAAGCTTCTACACTATCACATTTTTCTTTTCTCTGTATTTCCATTGCCTCTATCTTTTTCTTCAATCCAATACCCTTTCCTTCTTGATAAGAATACACAATCACTCCGCACTTGTTCTTGTGTATTAAGGACATGGTTTTCGTTAATTGATGATAACAATCGCAATGTAGTGAATGAAACACCTCTCCAAACAAGCAGTCAGAATGCAATCTTACTATAACTCCGTCTTTTGACAAATCGCCTTGAGAGAAGGAAACACACGAACCGTGATTGGTTTCGTGATAGCTTACTCGGAACTCTCCAAATTTGGTCTGTATCACAGTGGAGGAAACTATTGCCATGTTTTATTAATTATGACAGAATTTTAAATAAGCCCGTAGGTCCTGAATAATTATTTAAATAGATATAACCTATATAGGTATACTATGGCCAGGGAGAGGAAAGAAAAGAAGGCTGCTGAGAGGCATTCGGAAAAACCCGAGAGGGAGCCGGAAAGGAGAGAGCACAAGAAAGAGGTAAAGAACATCATAAGGGTCGGCGAAACCAACCTCGACGGTTCGAAAAGCGTAGAAGTGGGAATACGCCAGGTCAAGGGCGTGTCGTTCGCGTATGCGCATGCCGTTGTGAAGGCGTTCGGCTTTGAGAACAAGACCATTGGCGATCTCTCGGAAAGCGAACTCAAAACACTCGAAAAAATAATGGCCAATCCTGGCGAGCACAAAATACCATCATGGTTCTTCAACAGGAGAAAGGACCCGGACTCGGGAAATGACAAACACCTGATCACATCGAACCTTGAACTCACGAAAAGAATGGATATAGACAAGATGAAGAAAGTGAAATCGTACAGAGGGGTTAGGCACATGTTTGATCTGCCCGTCAGGGGCCAGAGAACGAGAGGGTCCTTCAGGAAAGGTAAGGTTGTAGGCGTTGCGAGAAAGGCGAGAGCCAAGCAGGCGGCCAAGAGCGGGAAGTGATTGAATGAGGAAGCTTAGAAGGAAATACAAGAAACCGAAGAGACCCTGGGACTCGAGCAGGATAGAGGAGGAAAGGAAGATCCTCAGGGAGTTCGGCCTGAGAAAGAAGAGAGAGATATGGATGGCGGAAGCGATAGTCAGGGAATTCAGGAGAAGGGCGAGGGATCTGATCGCGATAAGGGACGAGAACGAGACGAAGATACTGCTGGACAGGCTGGTGGGGCTCGGCATTCTTGAAAGGGGTCAGGGCCTCGAGAACGTTCTTGCCCTGAACGTGAAGGACATTCTCAACCGGAGGTTGCAGACCATTGTCCTGAGAAAGAACTTTGCCGATACCATCAAACAAGCGAGGCAGAAGATTACGCATGGTCATGTTTATCTGGGAAACCGAAGGATTATATTCCCTTCCTACATAGTTCCTGTTGAGAAGGAACGGATGATAAATTTAAAGGGAGGAAAAAAGGGATAGCATGAAGGAAGACAAATGGGGGATTGCTCACATCTACTCCTCTGTAAACAACACGATTATCCACATAACCGATGCGACCGGAGCCGAGACCATCGCTCGCTGCTCCGGGGGTATGATAACCAACAGGGACAAGGACAAGGGTTCTCCCTTCCCCGCAATGAAGGCGGCAAAAAAGGTTGCGGAGGAGGCGAAGAGTAAAGGACTGATAGGGGTTCATTTGAAGATACGCGCTCAGGGCGGACACAAAAAGAAGATCCCGGGCCCAGGAGCGCAGCCGGCGATCCGAGCTCTTGTCAGGACAGGTTTGAGGATAGGGAGAATCGAAGATTCCACCCCCATTCCACACGACACCACAAGGAAACCAGGCGGAAGGGGGGGAAGAAGGGTTTAATAACGAGGGATTCTCATGGCAAAGGGACACAAACCCAAGGCAGGATCAAGGGCTTACTGGCCCAGAAAACGGGCGAAGAGGATATACCCGAGATTCAAGCACTCGAAAGAACTGGAAAGGGTAGTGGGAGGAACGAAGGAAACGAAACCCCTCGAGTTCGGCGGTTACAAGGCAGGGATGACGAACGTTGTCTTTACTGACAGCAGGAAGGGAAGCCACACGCAGGGGCAGGATCTTTCGAAAGCGGTCTCGGTTATCGACTGCCCTCCTCTCTTAGTCTTCGGCATAAAGCTCTACAGGAAAACCCATTCCGGTTACGAAACATACGGGATGGCGTTTGCGCAGGATCTGAAGAAGGATCTGATCAGGAAACTGGACGTGCCCAAAAAGAAGGGCTCGGATCTTTCAAAATTCGAGGGGTTGGAAAGGGTAGCTGACATCCGCTTGCTCGTTCACACCCAGCCAAGGGAGGGTTTTGGAAAGAAAAAGCCGGAGGTGCTCGAGGTGGATCTTTCCGGAACCCTGGAAAACAAATTGAACTACGCCAAGGAGAAGCTGGGGAAAGAGCTGGATATCTCCGAGGCCTTCACCGAAGGCGAGTACGTTGACGTGAATGCCGTGACAAAGGGGAAGGGCTACCAGGGCGTCGTGAAGAGGTTCGGCGTGAGGATAAGGAGCAGGAAGAACAAGGGGAAAAGAAGGCACATCGGAACGATGGGACCTGTCACGCCCGGGAGGGTACTCCCCGGTAAGATCGCGCAGGCCGGCCAGCTGGGTCTGCAGACAAGGACGGAGTTCAACAAGAGGCTTGTAAGGATCGGTAAGGAAGGCCTTAAGGTGAAGGGAGGCTTCCTTAGATACGGGGACGTGAAGAAGAACTACGTCCTGCTTGAAGGGTCCGTGCCCGGCCCGAAAAAGAGACTTGTACTGTTCAGGAAGTCGTTCAGGAAGACTGAAACCAAGGAGCCCATAGAAATAAAATCGGTCTTCCTCGAGAGCCAGCAGTGATACCGTGTATTACAACAGCATCACATTCACTGTCGATAATGAAAATTTCTTGGAAAAGGGAAGAGTAAATGCAGATGTCAGATTGCGCATGAGAGTTGGCGGGAAAAGATTGACATTTAACAAGAGATATTCAGGCCCCATTAACAGCATTGAGAATTTTCTCCGCCTCCCCATAAACGTTGAAAAATTTGGAAATGACAGAAAACTTATTGATGGTATAAGGAAAGTTGATTGCCAATATCCTCAAAACGAAAAAGGCAGGGATTTAGAACGTTATACCAGGGAATTCATGGATTCTATCTTACCGAATAACTCTTTTTAACCAGGCAAACCAAAATTATCTCTATGGAGATCTGGTATCTGATAACACTGATAGGAACGCCCGAATTCTGGCTGGCATTCACCGGGGTTCTGGTCCTCGCCTATCTTTTCATAAGAAGAAGAATCCCTCAGGAAACCAGGAGATTTGTCAGGCACGGAATCCTGATCTTCATAATAAGTCTCTGGGTCACGGCAGGCATAGCGTTCTCCCTGAAGTATTCGATCCCTATCGAAAGGCCCTGCGTGCCGTGCGCGGAGGGGATAACCGAATGCAACCCCTACTGCATGGAGGACAACTCCTTCCCGTCCGGCCACACGGCCGTGATATTCTGCGTGGTCACGTCCGTGTTACTCGTATTCAGGAAAAAGAAGCTGATCGTGCTCTTCGCTGTATCTTTCCTTGTTGCCCTTTCGAGATACTTCCTCAGGGTCCACTATCCCGTGGACATACTGACCGGGGCTGTTATAGGGACATTTGTACCGATAATCGTTTATGAAATCTACAGAAAAAGGTCAGGATTTGTATCTTAATATCCCGCCTATGCCGCCCATCTCTTTCAATTGGCTTCCCTCTTTGGTCTCAGCGGAGACCATCTCCACGTCCGTCCCCATCTCCTCTGCGAGTTTTATGATCTCGTCCGTAAGGTCCTTCTCGGCCAGGATATCGTAAAGCTCCCCGCATTTCTTGCATTTTTTCCCCTCGGCCTGCTTCCTTGTCATTATCAGGTCCTTCTCCTCCCCGCATTTTGGGCACTGGGCCCTCGCCTTGACCCAGTCGAAGTGTTCCGAGATCAGGAGAACTTCCACTGTCCCTGACTTGAGGGACTGGGCGACCTCCTTCAGTCCGTACACGGCCAGGCCGGAATCCTTCCCGAGTTCGTCGAAGAACCTGCCGAGCAGCTTTTTCTCCTTCATCACGCTCGCTTCCTTCAGGGCTTCCTCTGACCTGTTAACGGCCTCCTCGAGACCGTACTCCCCGGTGTAGGAGGTGTCCACGACCGAGATCACCTTCTCCTGGAAATCGTACCTTATGAATTTCCCGTTCATGAACCTGTCCTTCACAGGGCCTGGTCCCCCCACGATGACGCCCTTGAGGTCCTTGAGGTCGCTGAACTGCTGGGAGGCGACGTCGCCGACCTTCTTCATGAAGTCGTGGAGCAATCCCTCACGTACGCGGGCGTACCTCGCCTGGGACCAACCTCCCTTGTCGGTCTTGCCGGGAACGAGGGAATCCAGATGTTTAAGGGATTTTATCCTCTTTCCCTGGAGTACCCCGATCTCAGCCTCTGACTTGTCCAGGACTATGATCCCGTAAACCTCCTTCTCCCTGACCATGTCCTTGAGGGGATCGAGCACGAACTTCTGGTCGCACCAGTACAGTTTCTGCCTCATGGGTTCTGGAGGCTCGAGCGCGTAGATCTCGATGTCCGCCACGCCCTCGCGTTCGGAGATGTTCCCGGAGAACAGGACGAGGCCGTTCTCTGGCGTCTGCTTGTACAATTTCAAATGCTGGAGGATCCGTTCGAGAGCCGACATCACGTTCTTTTTCACGGTCTTTGATTTTATGTTCTGGGCGGTTGACTGCTCGTTCCTGATCTGCTCCACCACCTTGTTCAGGTTGTAACCGGAAGGAATGTAAACGGAAACGAGTTCAGTATGTCGACCGCGAAAGCCATCTAGTTCTTCGACTAGATCTTTCAGTCTTCTCTTCCGGATATCTTCCTTCGTCATTGCAGACACCTCGTTTTAAGTTTAGTTTTGATTTCTTATATTTAAAGAAAGGGAAGGTCAGACCCTTATCTGGAAAACCAGCGGGTTTTCCCGGGTTACATCAGGATTAAAGGCGAGAACTTCCTCAAGAATCACGAAACTCGTGTCGTAGTCTGATTTCTGTTTGTATTCTGACGTAGTCGAATATTCGCTCGTGACATGGTAATCGGAAAGCGATACTTCTTCCTTTTTGGAATTATACTTATCTTCTGAAACAGCATCTTCTATGTGTGTTTCTTTCTTTACCTGAACCTCAAAAACCTCGTTAAGCGGTGGTTTACTTGAAGGAACTTTTGTGGATGTGACAAATCTCCAAACTTCCTTTCTTGTCTCAAGATTGATGCAGTATAAGTTGCAATCCCAAGAACCGAAGTAAAGAAGATCATCATGTATTAAGGGTTCGTTGTATATCTTCCCTCCGGTCTTGAATCTCCAGACTTCTTTGCCTTCATTGCTAACAGCATAAATATTACCGTCTTCACATCCAAAAATTACCTGCTCTTTGTACATTATGTAACTCTGGTCAATTATTGCACCTCCTGCACTGAATTGCCAAAGTTCTTTTCCGCTTTCTGGATCCAGAGCGTACAAAACACCGCTTCTTGATCCATGATACAAAATGCCTTTCCTGACAGTAGGTGTGCCTCCAGAATTGCCAAAGTTGCCTGTCTTTTTTTTCCAAACAAGTTTTCCAGTTTCTACATCGGCCGCGTATACAAAACTGTCCATTGAGGCAAAATATATAATATCTTTGTATATACAGAAAGGTACATCATTTACCATCTCATCCCCTGTTGTAAGCCTCCAGATCTCCTTACCTGTCTCTGCATCCAGGCAGTACATGTTATGATCATAAGAAGTTACATACAATCTCCCATTGTACAATCTCGGCATTGAGGCTACAGGTCCTCCTGTTCTGAATTTCCATGCCTCTTTTCCTTCGATGGTTATACAATATACATACCCGTCCTTAGAGCCGAAATAAAATTTTTCTCTTCCTAACGCACCAGAAACGAATATACTATCACCTGTCTGGAAGGTCCAGATTATCTCGCCTTTTTTTGAATCTATTGCATAAAGCTTTCCGTCGAATGAGCCTATGAAGAATACATCTCCATGAAAAATAGGGGTTGAATCTGTGATAATTCCATCTGTCTTAACCCTCCATATCTCTTGACCATTAGAGATGTCAACAGCGTAAACATTCTGGTCACAGCAACCGAAATAAACTATGCCATCCCTTATTACAGGACTACTGTCTATACTCCCCCCTATGCTCATCTTCCATATGCGATCGTAAGTCTTCGTTTTTCTGACTTCTACTTCTTCTATCCCAACATCGAAGTCTGAGGACTCAAATCCTTCAAATCCGAAGTCCATACTTCATCCTCCATTATTCCTTCGAATATGACCAGATTAACATCATAATCAGACTTTTGTCTGTACTCGCTTGTTGTGGAATATTCGCTCGTCAGGTGGTAGTCGGAAAGGTTTACTTCCTCCACGTTCTTTGAGCTGTATTTTTCCTGAGAAACCTCTTCCTTCGGGCTCTCCTTCTTGATGACTATCTCGAACTGCTCGTGGGGGGGAGGACCCACAGAAGGCGTTTTCATGCTTGTAGCGAACCTCCATATCTCCTCGCCCGTGTCTGGATTGAGGATGTAAAGGTGGCAGTCCATGGAGCACGCTATCAGCATGCCGTTGTAGAGGGAAGGGGCATCGTAGGAGCCTCCCTTGCCGAAGTGATATCTCCAGACTTCCTTCCCGTTTCTGCCCAGGCAGTAGAGGTTCCCGTCCTCGGAGCCGAAGTATACGCGGTTGTTGATGATGCTTATTCCTATCAGCATTTCCTTGGCCCTGAACCTCCAGATTTCCTTGCCGTCCATGGTCAGGCAGTAAACATAACCGTCCCTGGAACCCGTTACCAGGGAATCACCCATAACAACAGCGCACGTATTGTTCCCGAATTTGCCCGTCCTGAACCTCCAGATTTCCTTTCCTGTTTCCACGTCAACGGCGTACAGGTAGCTGTCATGTGAGGTCACGTAAACGACTCCGTTATGAACGGTTGCAGGGAAGTCCATGAATATCTCGCCTCCAGTCTTGAATCTCCAGAGTTCTTTACCTTCCTTCCTGTCCAGGCAGTAAAAATACCCGTCAAAACTCCCCACCATGACCTTCTCCTTGTAAACGCAGGGACCCGAAGCTATCTCCCCTCCTGTCTTGAATCTCCACAGCAAAGAACCGTCAAAAACATTGAGCGCGTAAAGGTAACCGGTCTTGGAACCGAAGTAGACCACGTCATCGCATATCTCAGGCCGGCTGTAGAGCTTGTCCCCTGTCCTGAAACTCCAGATTTCCTTCCCGTTCCTTATGTCAAGACAATAGATGTTTCCCTGGAAGCAGGAAAAGCACACCATGTTCTTGTACACATTCGAGGGCGGGCTTCCGTTAGGCCCGTTTGACCTGTATTTCCACAGCAGTCTCCTGGTTTTCAGGTTAACTGCATAGAAATAACTGTCCATTGCTGGGAAATAGACTACGTCCTTGTGAATTACGTGAAAGGTGGTGCTACCCCCGGGGCTCCATTCCCATATGCGCGTGAATTTGCGGGTTCTCTTGACCTCGATTTCCTCCACGTCTACATCGAAACCCGAGAATCCGGAATCAAATCCCTCGAATCCGAATGGCATGGCAACTCCTCCATATTTAAAATTCCTTCAAACATCACGAAGCTCGTATCGTAGTCTGATTTCTGCTTGTATTCGGAAGTGGTCGAATACTCGCTCTGAACATGGTAATCCGAGAGTGAGACGCTGTCCTCCTTTTTCTCCTTGTATTTTTCCTCGGAAACAGCGTCTTCCATGTGGGTCTCCTTTTTGACCTCCACCTCAAAGGAAGCGTGCGGATGGGGTATGTAGGATTCAACGAGGGTCGAGGTGGGGGTCCTCCAGAGTTCCTTTCGTTCCTCTATATCCACAGCGTAAAAATAACAGTCCCATGAACCAATGTAGATCACGCCTTCGTGCATGAGGAACTTCCCGTAGAGCTTTCCGCTTGTCCTGAATCTCCAGAGCTCCTTGCCTTCGAGGCTGAGGAAATACAGGTTCCCGTCCTCGCAGCCGAATATGATCATATCCTTGTAGATCCTCGGCTGCTGCGCGATTATGGGTCCTCCTGCCCTGAACCTCCAGATCCCCTTGCCTTCGAGCGTCAGGGCGAAGAATTCGCCGTCCCTTGAGCCGAAGTAAATTATTCCTTTGTGTATCGCAGGTATGCCTCCGCCTATACCGTACTTGCCCGCCTGGAACCTCCATAGTTCCTTACCCGTGTCCGCATTGACAGCGTAAAGATTGCTGTCAAGGCCGCCGAAAAATAAAACGTTCCTGTGTATCAAGAAGGGCATGTTGTTTATCATCTCGTCCCCGGTCCTGAACCGCCAGATTTCCTTACCCGTTCCCGCGTCCAAGCAGTACATGTTGTTGTCGTAGGAGGTTATGTAGACCTTCCCGCTCTCAACCAGAGGAGCAGATGCTATCTCCCCTCCTGTCTTGAACCTCCAGATTTCCTTGCCTGTCTCGCAGCTGACAGCATAGACGTTTCCGTCCCTTGAGCCGAAATAAGCGTTTTCCCCGTAAACGAAGGGCGAGCTGAATATCTCCCCGGAGGTTTTGAAAATCCAGACTGTTTCTCTTTTTTCGAGGTCGATCCTGTAGAGGTTCTTGTCGCAGGAGCCGATTATTATGGAGTTGCCGAAAAGTGCGGGAGAAGAGCCTAAGATCCTGTCGTTGGTCTTGAATCTCCATACGATCTCGCCTGTTTTTTGATCCGCACCGTAAACATATCCGTCCTGCGCCCCGAAGTATATGATTCCTTTGTGTATTATCGGGTTGTTGTCTATGCTTCCGCCTATGCTCGTCTTCCACACCCTGTCATATGTTTTGACTTTACTGACCACGACATCCTCTATTTCTACATCAAAATCTGAGGATTCAAACCCTTCGAATCCGATGTCCATATGCTCTCCTCCTCCATAATATCTTCAAACATAACTAGCGAAACGTCGTAGTCAGATTTTTGTTTGTATTCTGATTCGGTTGAATATTCGCTTTCAACGTGATAATCGGAAAGGGAAACTGTTTCCTCTTTTTTCTTCTTGTATTTTTCCTCGTCTGCCTCCTCTTCGATATGACTTTCTTTCTTTATCTCCACCTTGAAAGAGCCGTGAGGAGGTGGTAAGAAAGACTGTTCATTGGTTGAAGTGGGAACTCTCCATAGTTCGTTCCCTTCCAAGTCATATGCGTAAAGATTACAATCCCAGGAACCAACAAAAACTTTGTCTTTGTAAAGAACAGGCGGGACCATCAGAATGTTTATCTTCTTTTTCCAGACTTCATGCCCTTCGAAATCTATCAGGTAAAGGAAACCATCTTCACTGATAATGAACATCCCCCTATCCGAGATTTGCGGTTTTTGCCATGTGGAGGCTCCCGAAGTTCTGTATCTCCATATCTCCTTCCCCTCCAAGGTCAGGGCGTAAAGGATTCCGTCCCTTGCAACGAAATATATAACGTTTTTGTGAATGGTCACATTTCCCGAGTTGCCGTATTCTCCTGTTCTGAACCTCCAAATCTCCTTTCCTGTATCTGCATCTATTGCATAAAGGAAATTGTCAAAACTTCCGAAGTAAAGAACTCCGTTTTCAATCACCAGCGGAAGGTTGTTAATTATCTCTCCTCCTGTCTTGAACCTCCAAATCTCCTTTCCTGTCTCGGCTTCAAGGCAGTAGAGATTCGAATCGTGAGAACCTATGTAAACCCTTCCGTTCCATATTTGAGGACAGGACCCTACAGCATCACTTGCCTTGAACCGCCATATTTCCTTGCCATTCGAAACATCAACGGAATAAACATAGCCGTCAACCGAACCGAAATATACATTACCGTTCTCAGCGTTGGGTGAACCGAATATTTTATCGCCAGTTCTGAACCTCCATATTTCATTTCCTGTTTCTATATCAATGCAGTACAAGCAATAATCATAGCTACCTATGAATAATTTTCCGTCCTTCACCATGGGACAGGAACCGAATATCAACGCATCTGTCTTGAATCTCCAGACAGTTTTGCCTGTATCTATTTCAACAGCGTAAACGTAACCGTTTGCCTCCCCGAAATAAGCAACGTTATTTTCGATGAACGGAACGCTGGTTATGCTTCCTCCCTTTCCCACTAAGAACATCCTGTCGAACTTTCCGACCTTCTTGACCTCGACATCCTCTATTTCTGCATCAAAATCTGAGGATTCAAACCCTTCGAATCCGATATCCATATGCTCTCCTCCTCCATAATTCCTTCAAACATTACGAAAGTTGTGTCGTAATCCGACTTTTGTTTGTACTCGCTCTCGCTTGAGTACTCGCTCGTGACGTGATAATCCGAGAGCGAAACGCTTTCCTCTTCCTTTTTCTTTTTGTACTTTTCCCCTTCAACAGCTTCCTCCACGCCCGTATCCTTCTTCACCTCGAGTTCGAAACACTCGAAAGGTTCAGGTAACAAGGCAGGTTTGTTGGTGCTCGTCTGGAATCTCCAGATTTCTTCTCCTGTTTCTGGATCAGCCAGATACAAATGGCAGTCCCAGCTTCCGAAACACAGAACTCCCTCTATTAGAACTACAGAAGTGTAAACGCCTCCGTTCGTTTGGAACCTCCAGAGTTCTTTTCCATCGAGCGAAAGGCAGTAAACGTTCCCATCCCCGGCTCCGAAATAAATTTTTTCGTTGTGAACTAGCGGGCCTTTGTCTATGATTTCCTTTCCGGTCTGGAACCTCCACAATTCTTTTCCTTCAAGTGTGAGCGCGTATAAAATCCCGTCCCTGGAACCGTAATACAAAACGTTTTCGTGGAGTGTGGGGATCCCGCAGTTCCCGTATTTACCTGTCCTGAACCTCCATACTTCCTTCCCGTTCTCCGTATTTATCGCGTAAAGGTTGTTGTCGAAAGAACCGAAGTACATAATACCGTTGTGAACAAGGAAAGGATAGTCGTTCTCGATTTCCGCCCCTGATTTGAACCTCCATATCTCTTTGCCTGTCTCTGCCTCCAAACAATAGATAAACCCGGAAAATGAGCCTATTATCATTTTCTCTCCTACAACAATCGGTGAAGAGGTGACAGCGTCACCCGTATTGTATCTCCAGACCAGCTCGCCTGTTTTCACATCAACTGCGTATGCAAACCCGTCCTTGCTTCCGAAGTAGGCTTTCCCGTTACTTACGAAAGCGGTTGTGTTTATCTCGCCTCCGGTCTTGTGGTGCCATACCTCTTTCCCTGTGTTAACATCAATACAGTACATGTTGCCATCGAAAGAACCTATTAGAACAGTGTCTTCATGAATCGTTGGGGAAGAGTCCAAAAACACTCCGTTCCCCCTGAATCTCCAGATCTCCTTTCGTGTGGTGAAGTCCAGGGCGTAAACATGATTATCGAGCGAGGAGAAAATTAGCATACCCTTATGAATAACCGGACGTCCGCAAACGCTCCCTCCGAACGTGACCTTCCATATCCTGTCGTATTTCCTCTTCTTCTTGACCTGAACGTCTTCCACGTCCACGTCAAAATCCCCGAACTCGGAAGTTCCGAATCCCTCGAAATCGAGATCCATCCAAGACCACCTCTTTCGTTGATAAATACTTGTTTTTTTGGTTTATAAAGCTTTTTGTTACCTAAAAGTTGTTAATTTTTAGGTATTTAGTGTATCCGGGCAAACAATTCAAATTTAAAGGAAAAGTTTAATAAATGATACATAACAGCCCCGTAGTCTAGTGGCCAATGCTTTCGAGAGCCATTCTCGAATGGCGGCTTGGGATACCAGGCTCTGGACATAAGAACCCCCAGCGCGGCTCTTATCAACTCACGGCAACCAGAGGGAGAGACCTGGAGACTGCGGTTCGAATCCGCACGGGGCTATTGTCATACTTATTTAAAGTTTAGGATTATTCTCAATATTGCGGAAATACAGCTAAAGCTCAGGAGTGGATTAAATGGAAGGTAAAAGCCTGTGTACTTTCAACAGAAGGTGCGGAAGTTATTCGGAAGGGATAGAAGAATGAAACTTTTTGACAAATGATTACAGGTTTCATAACCTTAAATGTTATGCAGACCTAAGCGAAGAACACTTCGGGTTTCGCAGCCCACTTTTGAAAAGCGCAAATATTGAAAAATAATTTTTTATGTGTTTCAATACAATATAATTTATGGTAGAGATTAATTCTGTCAAGTTCGGGGAGATCACGATAGACAAGAAGATATATTATTCTGACATGATCATCTGGTGGGACGGAAAGACCGAATACCGCGAGAAGACGCACGAGTTCAAGATGGATGAGTTCCTCAAACTGCTCGAGAGGAAGCCTGAGATCATAGTTATAGGAACCGGGATAAGCGGGGTTCTGAAGGTACTGGAGGAGGTTGAACAGGAGGCGGAGAACAAGGGAGTGGAGATCTTCAAGGACACCTCGCCTAAGGCGGCTGAAATGTTCAACGGTTTTGTGGCGGATAAAAAGCGGGCTGTTGCGGTTCTGCATTCGACATGCTAGTGTTCACTATGGAAAAATTCGGTATAATAGCGGGGATTCCGACTTACAACGAGGCAGAAAACGTCGGCTTTGTTGTGAAACAGGTTGAGAGGGGATTGAGAAAACACTATCCAGGAAAGAAGGCGTTGATAGTCTGCTGCGACGGGAATTCCACGGACAGGACGAAGTCTGTTTTTCTGGATACCAAAACCTTTTCTGAAAAGAGGTTCCTGACCACGAAACTGAGGGGGAAGGGCAACGGGCTGAAGATGTTGTTCAATCTAGTGGTGGAATCAGAACCGGAAGCGACGATTATTGTTGACGCCGATCTGAAAAGCATAGAGCCCGGATGGGTCAGGCTCCTGGCAGGTCCCCTGTTAAAGGGGTATGATTACGTAACGCCTGTTTACGTGAGGGAGAGGTATGACGGAACGATCACGAACCACATAGCCTACCCGATTGTCTACGGCCTGTTCGGAAGGGATGTGCGCCAACCGATAGCAGGGGATTTCGCGTTTTCAAAAAAACTAGTTGAATACTGGCTGGATCAGAGATGGACGAAGGAAGCGGGTGAATACGGGATAGACATTTTTATGACAACGCACGCGATATTTAACGGGTTCAGGATATGCCAGACTAACCTGGGACACAAGATACACAGATCGAGCGAACCGAGATTGAGCGAGATGTTCCTGCAGGTGGTTAAATCCCTCTTTGATAACACCCTCAACAACATGGACAGGTGGAGGGCGAACTTGAGATCGAAAAACGAGAAGATATTCGGGATGAGAACACTCCCTGAACCGAGAAACCTCAAGCCGGATCCCGAGAGGATCCTGCAGACCGCGATCGGAGAATACCAGAGGGATAAGCTGAAAAACTACCTAAGCAAGGAGAACTTCAAAATCATAAACTCCATGTTCTTCGAGAGGAATTTGAACATTGATGAGGAGCTGTGGGCACGGACCATATACGATCTCCTCTACTCCTACTCCCTGAAGAGGAAGATGGATGTCATCAGAAGTTTACGTTCACTCTACTTCGCGAAGATCTACACCTTTTTCAAAAGAATCCCGGAATACACGACCGAGGAAGTGGAGTCCGAAATCCGCGGGCAGGCGAAAATTTTCAGGAAGATGAGAAGCTACCTTGTGAGAAGAATTATTAAGTAGTTTTACAGTATTTTATTATGGGTGTCAACCTATCCGATATTGTCTCAGGGAAGCCTCTCGAAATCTCCGATCTCAAAGGGAGGACGATCGCTATCGATGCCTACAACTCCCTCTACCAGTTCCTCTCCATAATACGCGACAGGTTCACGGGCGAACCTTTAAAGGACTCGAAGGGGAGAACAACCTCCCATCTTTCCGGTTTGTTCTACAGGACAACCAAGCTCCTGGAAAACGGAATGAATTTAGTTTACGTCTTTGACGGGGAGCCCCCGAAGTTCAAGAGAAAAACCGTTGAATCGAGACAGGCTATCAGGAAGGAGGCGAGGGAGAAGCTTGAACTCGCTCGGAAAGAGGGTGATGTGGAGGGTATAAGGAGATACGCCCAGGCGACTTCGAAACTAACGGATGAGATGGTAAGGGAATCAAAGGATCTCCTCCTTTCCATGGGCATCCCGGTCGTTCAGGCTCCAAGCGAGGGGGAGGCCCAGTCAGCCTGGCTGGTAAACAGCGGAAAGGTCTGGGCCAGCGGTTCTCAGGACTGGGATTCCCTGCTGTTCGGGGCCTCGAGGATGGTGAAGAATCTAACGATAACGGGCAGGAGGAAGGTCCCGAGAAAGGAGGATTACGTTGAGATAAGACCGGAGATGATAGAACTGGACCGCGTCCTTTCCCAGCTGGGGGTTGACAGGGAAAGACTCATCATGATAGGGATACTGATAGGGACCGATTACAATCCGAAGGGCGTTAAAGGTATAGGCCCGAAGAGCGCGCTGAAACTCGTCAGGGAAGGGAGAAGCCTGGAAAGGGTTTTTTCAAAGGTGGAGTGGGATTTCGAAACCCCGCCGGGAGAGATATTCGAATTCTTCAAAAACCCGCCCGTGGAGGAATGCGAGATAGGGAGTGTTCAGGCGGATTTCGGGAAGCTGAAGGAGATAATGCTTGACCATGATTTTTCAGGGGAGAGAGTTGACAAAACGATTGAAAGACTGAGGAAAACGGGCAGGGGGAAACAGGGAAGCCTCCAGGCCTGGTTTAAGTAGGGGGAGCGTATGGAAAGCCCGATCAGCATAATAATAGAAATGATCATCACGGTCATAGCGAACGGGATAAACACCCTTCTGGAGCTTTTCGGTTTGCTTTTGAACCTGATAGGTTCGCTGGGCTTTGTGAGCAGGGTGGGAGGATTCCCTCTCTTCATAGTCTCAGTGGTTATAATATGTCTTGTGGTTTACTTTCTCGGTAAATTCTTTTTCAAGGTTGGCAAACAGATAATCATACTGCTCATCGTGGGGGTCGTTCTTGTCTGGATAGTAATTTTGAGTGTGGCGTAAGCTTTTTATCCAGGCAGTGACATTAATAAAGTTAATGGATTTTAATATGAAAAATGCCAATAATAATTATGTGATTTCATGGAAAGGGTCAAAACTGGCATACCAGGACTGGACGAGATAATGAACGGGGGAGTCCCCAAAGGTCAGCTTGTTTTGTTGTCTGGGACTTGCGGTACCGGGAAAACCACAATATGCGGACAGTACGTTTACCAAGGTCTTACCAAGTTCGGGGAGAACGGGATTTTCCTTTCATTCGAGGACATGCCCGACAATGTAAAGAAAAACCTGAAAAGGTTCGGCTGGGACTTCGAGCCCTTTGAAAAGCAGAACAGGTTTGATTTCGTAAGGTACGATCCCTACCACATAGAGGAGGTATTCGACATACTCGAATCGAATGTAAGGGAAATAAAGGCACGGAGGATCGTTATAGATTCCGTTTCAGCCCTCGGTTTGCACGTGAGGGACAAGGCGGAACTGAGAAGGATGATATTCAACCTGTCAAATCTACTGAGAAAACTGGACTGCACGGTAATAATGGTTTCTGAAATAGTTCCGGGATCCGCCGGGATCTCCAGATACGGAGTGGAGGAGTTCGTGACGGACAGCGTGGTCGTTCTCTACTACGAAAGAAACGAATTCACGTTCACCCGGGCGATGCAGGTCTGGAAGATGAGCGGTTCTGATCATTCGAAGAAACTTCATCCGTATAAAATAACCAATAAGGGGATAGTTGTACAGCCGGGTGAGGAAGCCTTCATGAGAAGGAAGTGATGTTTTTCAAGACCCTACCGAAATCACCGAGCCTCATCTCATCGATCTTCTTCTCCAGGATCCCTCCTTTGATATCCATCCTGTTTATCGCTTCCCTCGCCAGGTTTTTCGTAAAATCCTTTCCCAGGATGTTTTTTTCGAAATTTATCAGTCCCTCCAGCAACGCGTTCTTCAGTTTCTTTTTCCCCTGAAGGAAGATTTCTTTCAGGATGTATTTTTCCGGGTGATCCCTGTAATCCTTTTTTGAGAGGGGTCTCACAACTACAACCACGGACTCTGTTTTGGGTTCGGGTCTGAAAGCGTTCTTGGGAATCTCAAACTCGATTCTCACACCGAAAAAGCTCTGGGATCTAAGGGAAAGCTTTGAATAATTTTTTTCGCCGGGTTTTGCAAGCAGTATGCGGGCAAACCCTTCCGGAACGCTCAACACGGCGAGATCGAAATCCGTCCTTGTCAGTCTGTTTATCAGGGGTTCGCATATGGAATAGGGGAGGTTGGAGACTATCTTGTTGAATCTTATTCCCCCCATCACGTCCAGGGCATTTTTGAAAATTATTTTCAGGTTTCTCTGCCTTCCGAACTCCTTTTTAAGGATTCTCTTGAACCTCTTATCGCTTTCAACCGCTGTTACCTTCGCCCCTTTTTTCAGAATGCGCTTCGTCAGGTTCCCGTTCCCCGGTCCTATCTCAAGCACGCAATCCTCTGGTTTCAGGTCGCCGATTGAGACCATCCTCTCCATTATTTCCCTGTTTTCCATGAAGTGCTGGTCCCTGGAAACGCGGCTTTCAGGATTCATGTTTTTTTCCATGCAGGAAGTGCTCAACCTTCTTTATGATCTTCTCGGCAGAAACAAATTCAGGAACGATCACGACGTCCGCTCCCGCCATGTAAAGTCTCTCGGCGTCCATCTCGGAGTGGGCGCGTGCGAAGATTTTCACGTCCTTGTTGAACCTTTTGGCCTTCCTTATGACAAAGGAGGAGATATCCGCGTAGGGTAAAGTGAGGATGACGAGCCTTGCCTTGTAGAGGTTGATCTTCTTCAGTATCTCGTCGTTGTCCGCATCCCCGTAGACCGTGTATATCCCCATGCTGCCCAGATTCTTGACTATCTCGGGGTTTCTTTCAGCAACCAGGAATTTCTCTCCCTTGTTCTTCAGGTATTTCACGATCCTTCCGCCCATCCTGTCCGCCCCGAAAACTATCACGTGGTTTTCCAGCTCTTTCTGGGGGAAGTATTCGATTTCGTGAATGCTCCTGGGATGGATAAGGTGACTTATCCTGTCTATCCTCATTCTTGAAAAGGTTCTGTAGATGAGGTTTCGCCCTCTCATGAAGTAGGGGGTTGCGACGATGGAAACGACAACCAGGCTCAGCAGCAGGGAATAGAATTCGGGGGCTAGCATGCCCGCAATGAACATCTCCATCGCTATTATGAACATGAACTCGCTTCCCTGGCCGAGTCCCATTCCTATCGAATTCGAGGTTCTTCCGCCGTAGCCCATGAAGAGGTAGATCATGGAAAAGATCAGGGGCTTTATTATCACTATGAAAAGGAATAGCGTTATGAACACAGGGAACATGCCCTGTATAACCCCGAAATCTATCTGCATGCCCAGGGTGGAGAAGAATATTATGGCAAAAAAATCCCTCAGCGCATGTGTCTCACCGGCGATCTCAATGTTGTAGGGGAAATTCGCCATCGAGAGTCCCGCGATGAAACCCCCTACGGCGATGGAAAAATCAAGGACAGCGGATGCACCTATGAAAAAGAAGCAGTTACCTATTGCCGTTATGAAAAGTATCTCGTGCCTTTCGGCAGCGTAATCGAGTATCCTCGGGAAGAAAAATTTGTTCAGGAGGATCGCGATAGCGAACAGTCCCACGCCCTTCAGGATGATGGAAGCCACGAAATCGAATGTTATAAACATGCCTACATCCCTCAGGAGAGGCAGAGCGACAACCGCAATTATGTCCTGCAGAAGGAGGATTCCGAGCATTATCCTTCCGTGCATTGTGTTAAGCTCGTCCTTGTCCACCAGTATTTTCGTGACGATCATCGTGCTGCTGAGAGCGAGTAGAAGTCCGAAATAGACGCCCATATGGCCCATACCGAAAACGGATGCGATTGCAAAACCAAGCAGGAAGGTGATCACTATCTGCAACGCCCCGCCACTCAACGCGGCGAGACCGACGTTCTTGAACTTGCGGAAATCGATCTCAAGACCGACAGAGAACAGGAGGAAAACAATCCCCAGCTCTGAAAGAAGTTTTATCTCCTCGAAATTTGATATCAGTCCGAGACCATGGATAGGGCCGATCAAAACCCCTGCAACCACGTATGCGACTATGGCGGGCTGCCTGAGAAAACGAGCGAAATAAGCGAGAACGGCTGAGAAGATTATGATGAAACCGATATCAAAAAGTATTGGCGAAGGAGACACAACCATATAATAATATTTTTATTTGTTCCTAAATAAAAAAGGAGGTATGGAAAGGGAAGAGGAAATCAAGAACATAGAAGATGAAATTCGCAGGACAAAGTATAACAAGGCGACGCAGTATCACGTAGGCCAGCTGAAAGCGAAACTGGCGAAGCTCAGGGAAGAAGTCGTTATCAAGAAAAGCCCGAAAGGAGGGAAAACCTACTCCATCCGCAAGTCAGGGGACGCGACCGTCCTTCTCGTGGGCTTCCCCTCTGTGGGTAAATCCACCCTTCTCAACAGCATCACGTCGGCGGAATCCAAAACGGGCGAATACGAGTTCACAACACTGGATGTCATACCCGGGGTTATGGAATACAATTCCTCCCGCATTCAGATACTGGATATACCTGGGGTGGTTTCGGGGGCCTCCACGGGGAAGGGCAGGGGGAAGGAGATACTTTCTGTCGTCCGCAACGCCGATCTCATTCTTATAATGATAGACAGGATCGAGCAGATAGGGGTTATCGAAAGGGAATTGTACAATTCGGGTTTCAGGCCCAACCAGCGAAAGCCGGACGTGATCATAAAGAAAACGGACAGGGGAGGGGTGAAGGTAAGTTCCGCGGTTAAGCTGAAGAAAATAGACAGGAGGATGGTTCAGGTCGTGATTAATGAGAGGGGGATTCATAACGCGGAAATTCTTATACGCGAGGATCTCACGCTCGACAGGCTGATAGATTCCACCTGCAAGAACCGGGTTTACGTGAAATCGATCGTGATTTACAACAAGGTCGACCTGCTCTCGAAGGAGGAGAGAGAACGTATTCCGAAGGATTTTTTCCAGATTTCTTCTCTCAAGGGAGAGGGAATCGAGCAATTGAAAAGAAGGATATGGGATTCGCTGGAGCTCATGAGGATCTACATGAAAAAGACAGGGAAGCCCCCTGACATGGAGAAACCCCTGATAATCAGGAAGGGATCAAAGGTCTCGGACGTGGCTGAAAGGATCCACAAGGATTTCGAAAGAAATCTCGATTTCGCTAGGATTTGGGGGCCTTCCGCTCGCTTCGACGGGCAAAAGGTGGGCGGAGAAAGGATTCTGAAGGACAGGGACATCGTGGAGCTTCACATGGAATGAATTTAAATTCTCGGTCGAAATAAGAACTATGGCTAAATTTCGTTGTTTGCAGTGCGCTTGGGAAGGGAAGCCGATCATAATGGAGCCAGCGACAAAGGTGTGTCCAAAATGCGGCTCTGTCAGGCTTGAGAAACTGAAGAGGGAATGACCCTCTAAAAAGTTTTTTTTAGGTTAGGTATTTATTCGGGCTCCGCCAATTAAAACTAATAAACCAGTGATTTTGGTGGTAAGAAAATCGTGCCATGGGTGTGACAGCAGGAAGGTAAAACTTTCCCTCTGCGTGAAGTCGGAGAAACACACGTGCAGGGACTGCTGCGTGAAGGACATAAAGATGATAGGGAAATGCACGTACTGGCCGGTGTGCTGGTAACTATTTTAGAAAGGACGCCGTATATATTAAATATGAAACAGGTGCGAAGGGTTTCTTTGCTCATTCCCGTGATAATTTTAATTCTTGCATACTTTCTCGTTCTTTCCTTCAATCTGCTGCCGTTTGGTCTTACATACGAATCCTTCACCGCGATAATAATCTTTTTTGTAACGATCTACCTTTGGGCTACAGAAATTCTTCCCCTCCCCGTGACCGCGTTCCTCGCGATGTTCCTCCTCGCCCTCTCAGGATCGGTTTCCCTCCCAGATTCCATCTACGGTCTGGGGTCCACGGTCGTTTTTCTGATAATAATCGGTTTCTTCCTGGCCGCGGGCCTGACGAAATCCGGCCTGGACAAGAGGATCGCCTACAAGATCCTCCGGAATTCCCACTCCGAGAATTCGGTATTGATCGGTCTTATAGTAATGACGGCGTTTCTCTCCATGATAATTTCGAACACCACAACCACTCTTCTGATGGTTCCCATCGCTCTACACATAATGCATAAAGTTCGGATGAATAACGAGGCCCTCCTTCTCGGGATCGCCTTCGCGGCGAACATTGGCGGCGCCGGTCTTCTCATAGGAACCCCTCCGAACATAATAGGATCAGAAGCGTTAGGCTGGGGATTCTATGAGTGGATGGTGAACGCGCTTCCCTTCACCCTGGTCATGATATTCCTGCTCTACGTGTCCTTCTTGATCTACTTCAGGCCGAAACACGAGAAGATAGAGAAACATCTTGTCAAGGATTTGGGACCCCTGAAACCTGAGGAGAAGAGGGCAGCCTTTGTGATCATATTCACCCTTTTGTTGTGGATTGCCTCCCCCATCCACAATCTCCCCGCAATAGTCGTGGGCCTGATAGGGGGTATGCTGATGTTCGTGCTTGTCTACGACTGGAGGTATTTCGAGCGCGTGACCCACTGGGGTACGATCATCCTGATAGCGGGAGCCGTCTCCCTTGGAAGGGCGCTCGAGGTGACGGGAGCAGCGCAATGGATAGCGACGAACTTCCTCGGGCTCACGGGTTTGACCTCCCCTGTGTTTATCGCATTCTCCTTCGTTGTCCTCGCTCTCTGCATAACCCAGTTCATACAGAACACGGCGACTGCTGCGATGTTCACCCCTGTTCTCGTGGGGTTATCCTCGGGTCTGGGGATCCTCCCCCAG
>WVZE01000032.1:0-1192 GCA_011772645.1 Candidatus Aenigmatarchaeota archaeon
CATTCGAACTTCGTTAACTTCGAGACCCCTCCACTTCCGAACATCTACAACTATGCGAAGCTCTCGGTTGGGGGTTCGCTTATGGCGATGGAACTCGCTCTGAAGGAGGGGAGTTCGTTCTCTTTGATGAGACCTCCGGGGCATCACGCCGGAAAAACGAATTTCGAGGGTTTCTGTTACTTCAACAACATCGCGATCGCGGTTATTAAGGGTTTGAAGGAAGTGAAGAGGGTAGGGATTCTCGATATCGATGTCCATCACGGGAACGGAACGCAGGAGATCTTTCTCGGGAATTCGAATGTGGTTTACGTCTCCCTCCACCAATACGGATTCATCTACCCGGGAACAGGGAAGTATTCGGAAGCGAATTGTTACAACTACCCGCTGGAGAGTGAAACAGGGGAAAAGGAATACCTGGACAAACTCGAAATCGCTCTATACAGACTTTCGAAATTCAAACCCGATCTGCTCGCGGTTTCGGCCGGCTTTGACACGTTCGGGGAGGATCCGCTCGCGAACCTGAAACTGGAAACAGGGACGTATTCGAAAATCGCGAAAATGATTTCCGAAATCAATGTTCCGAAATTCGCTGTCCTTGAGGGGGGATATTCAAGAAAGCTTCCTGAGTGCGTTTACTCCTTTCTGAAAAATTTTTAAAGCTTTACGAACAATTAATCTTTATGAACTCCGGCTTTACGACCACGACTACCACATCTCGTTAGCTCTTGGTCTCGGCCGGGCTGCTTTTCTCGAACAACCGGCCAGCCGTGAGTTTAATTAATAATGGAGACAAAAAATAAAGGAGGGGGATGTAAATGAAAATCCTTTTGCTTCATTCGGACTTCATAGAATGGGAACCGAAAAAGAAGGCGATCAAGCAGGCAGAGAAGGTTGAGAAAAGGGTGAGCAATGTTAGGGATGTGTTAGTCGCGTTTTCATCAGTTGAGAAAACGGACGAGGGAAAGGAGAAAACAATAATCGATAAAACCTCCAAGGAGATAGCGAATGTTATGAGGGAGGTCAAGGCGAAGAATGTCGTTGTCTATCCTTACGTCCATCTGTCCACAAATCCTTCTTCTCCCTCCGCCGCTCTCAAGGTTTTGAAGGGGATAGAGAACGCGCTGAAGAAAAGGAAGATCAAGGTCTACCGCGCTCCCTTCGGTTACTACAAGCGTTTCCAGATATCCGTGAA
>WVZE01000032.1:1217-8459 GCA_011772645.1 Candidatus Aenigmatarchaeota archaeon
CTCTCAAGGGATATCACGCCCGAGGGTGAGAAGGAAGGGAAGGTTTCGGAGGCAGTGGAAAGGGAAGAGAAGTTGAAATCGGATTGGTACATCATGGATACCAAGGGGAAACTCCATAAGCTGAGAGTTGAAAAGGGGAAGTTGAAGGGTTTTGATTTCTCAAAACATCCGAGCCTCGAGAAGTTCGCCATGTACGAGATGGTGAAGTCAAGGAAGGTGGAGAAGGAGCCTCCGCACGTCTCGCATATGAAAAGGCTCGAGCTGGTCGATTACGAGGGGGGGAGCGACCCCGGGAACTTCAGGTTCCTTCCAAAGGGAAGGCTCGTAAAATCCCTCCTAGAGGATTTGGTCACGAAAAAAACGAAGGATTACGGGGCGATGGAAGTCGAAACCCCGATAATGTATGATTACGAGCATCCCGCCCTGAAGGATTATTTAAACAGGTTCCCGGCAAGGCAGTACACGATCGAAACCCCGAACAAGAGGGTATTCCTTCGCTTTTCCGCCTGCTTCGGTCAGTTCCTCGCTTTGCACGAGGCGAATATTTCGTACAGGAATCTACCCCTGAGGATATACGAGATGACGAGATATTCATTCAGGGTGGAGCAGAGAGGGGAGCTCGCAGGATTGCGAAGGCTCCGCTCGTTTACCATGCCGGACTGTCACGCCTTCTGCAGGGATGTTGAGGAGGCGAAGAAGGAACTTCTCACAAGACTTGATCTCGCAAAGGACGTGCTGAAGGGAGCAGGGATTCCTGTTAAAACCGATCTTGAAGTCGCGCTGAGGACGGTAAGGGGCTTCTATGACAAGAACAGGGCCTTCCTGAAATCCGTGATCAAAAAGGTTGGAAAGCCCGTCCTACTTGAGATGTGGGACAAGCAGTTCTTCTATTTCCTCTTCAAGTACGACATCAACTTCGTTGACTGCCTGGACAAGGCAGCGGCGCTCTCAACCGACCAGATAGATGTGGAGAACGCGAAGAGATATGGAATCACGTACATGGACAGGGACAATAAGCAAAAGTATCCGATAATCCTCCATCTTTCCCCTTCCGGAGCGATCGAGCGCGTGATGTACGCGCTACTGGAGAAGGCGCACAAAGAATCGGAGAAGGGGCTAAATCCAATCCTTCCCCTGTGGCTCTCTCCCACCCAGGTAAGGTTCATCCCTGTTTCTGAGAAATTCATGAAGGCGACCGAAAGGATCGCTGAAGAGGTTTCGAAAGAAACCATAAGGGTGGATGTGGATGACAGGAACGAGAGCGTGCAGAAAAAAATAAGGGATTCCGAGGTTGAATGGATCCCGTTCGCTGTAGTTGTTGGGGAGAAGGAGCTTAAGGACAAGAAGCTGGCTGTTCGCTTCAGGGAAACGGGAAAGGTTAAAAGGATCTCGAAAGTTTCGCTCGTGAACATGATCAGGAAGGAAATCAAAGGTAAACCTTTCAAAGGCCTGCCCCTACCCAAACTTGTGACAAAGAGGCCTGTGTTTATTGGTTGACGGAGATAGCATGAACATAATATTTCTTGGTCCACCTGGGATAGGGAAGGGAACACATGCAGAAATCGTATCGAAGAAGCATGGAATCCCAAGGATTTCGACAGGGGAGATACTGAGGGAGGAGATCAAGAAGAGGACGGACCTCGGGAAAGAGGCGAAGACCTACATGGATACGGGCGGGCTGGTTCCGGATGAGCTGGTCATAGATATCTTCAGGGAGAGAATAGGTCGGGAGGATTGCAGGAAGGGTTTCATACTTGATGGTTTTCCGAGAACGGTTACGCAGGCGGAGGAACTCGAAAGAATAACACACATAGACTTTGTTCTCAACCTTGTCGCTCCCCACAGGGTGATAATAGAAAGGATAACGGGGAGACTGACCTGTAGGAAGTGCGGGGCGATCTATCACGCAAAAAACATCCGCCCTAAAAGCGAGGGGGTGTGCGACACGTGCGGCGGGGAACTGTATCAGAGGGAGGACCAGAAGGAGGAAGCGGTTGAAAAAAGACTCGAACTCTACGAGAAACGGACGAAACCCCTGATCGAATATTACCAAAGGAAGGGGATTCTTAAGGATGTGAACGTGGAGGGAGGGAAGGGAGAGGTTTCGGAGAGGATAGGCAGGGAGATAAATGATTTCATAAAGAGCATGGGGATCTGAGATGGAGAGGACGTGCATAATAATAAAGCCGGACGGGGTGAAGCGAAACTTGATAGGAGAGATCATAAATCGTCTGGAGGGTGAAGGGTTAGGCGTGAGGGCGATCAAGATGATAAATGCAGAGGTCGAGACCCTTCGAAAGCATTACGCAGCCCACATCGATAAACACTTCTACAAGGGTCTGGAGGAGTATCTTATGGAAGGCCCGATAATTGCGATGGTGTTCGAGGGGTTCGAGGCGATAGAGAAGGCACGAGAACTTACAGGTCATACCGATCCCAGCCAGGCAAGCAAGGGAACGGTCCGAGGGGATCTCGGGGAGGACTCGATCGAACTCGCGGACAGGGAGAAGAGAAGTGTTAGGAATCTCATCCACGCCTCCGGAACCAAGGAGGAGGCGGAGAGCGAGATCAAACTCTGGTTCAAGAAGGAAGAGATACTGAAGTAACGAATTTCTATTATTTTTAACCTTACGCAGCCAATTAATTAATGTAAAGGATCAGAGAGTGGTAGATTGACAAATTGTCCTTACTGCGGAGCAGAACTCGATGAATCTGGTGGTCTTTATAGATGTAAAAACGGGAGTTGCCCACTTCATTCTGTTACTTATTATGACATTGCTGATTTACAAGATAGAGCCAATAATATAAAAAATCAGAAAGCTTGGGGGAAAACTTTTACTGGGAAATTTCCATCTCAACAATGGTTGGGAGAAAGGACTAACGCAAGAATGAGGCGTTTCATAGAAAGGGCATTAAGAACCAAGAAGTGTCCTGCATGTAAGAAGAAAGACGTTTTGATAATAAGGAGTGATACAGGTCTTGCTATTGTTACTGTAGGTAAGGGGAGTAAAAGTATAGATATAGCTGTACCTGAAGAGTTCGTATGTGAGAACTGTGGTGCTCACGGGAGTTTAAAAGGTCTGATTCCAGGGAAGGTTTGGGATAAGCTTATTGATGTTGCAAAGAGATATGGTGTGGAAGTTTTAGGAGAAGTTGTACGTGGTTGGAAGGGAAAAGAGAAAGGTCCCAAAAGGATTGGTGGCGAAGTCCCTATAGAGGGGAAGAAGTACTGGACAGAAAGGTATTTCAAATGGGTAGGAAGAGGTATTGGGAGAACAGGAAGATTTGGTTATGATAAAAGCAGGGAGAAATGGAGAGGGTACAGGGAGAGGAGAAAGGCTGGAAAGGAAGCGGAAAAGGAGACAAGAGGTGGAGAGGTAAGGAGAGGTGTAGGGAAGGTTGTGAAAGCTCCGTTCAGGGCAGCCAAGGAGACTGTAGGATTTCCTGCCAGAATGGTTGGCAAGAGGATTCTAAAGATGAGGGCGCCCAGACCGAAAAGGGAATCACGCCTGCAAACAGCTCTCTTTCCTTTGATCCTTCTGATAATTGGTGCAGCTGTAAGCGCTGCAGCAGGAAACCTGTTCTTCATGTTCGCGTTCCTCTGTTGGGTTGGTTATTCAATACTTCCACAGCCCTATGATCCTATCCAAAAAATAATCGAAAAGATCGAAAACAGGTACAATAAACGTTTAGACGATTTACAAGATAAACTGAACAGTGAAAAGGATCCCACGGCCCAAGAACGTATTAAGTGGGAAATAGAAAGGTTGGAAAGAAGGATGAATCGTCAAATTGAGTTTAGTGTAGGAAGTCCCTGGGGAGTTTTCAAACAAACAATGACCAGCGGGAAGATAGCAGTAAAGGAGGTATTCAGGTGGGGCGCCTTCGCGCTTTTTTCACTTGCCTTCCTCACAAGTACTTTCCCGCTTGCACAACCCATTGGGTTGATACTTGCATTTATCTTTTATTTCATGATGGGGGGTAGAAGGTAAATGAATGGGGATGAAGAGGCCAAAAAAACTCTGGAGAGTAAGTACAAAGTAGATAGAGGGAAGTCTATAACAAGATTGTGGTTCCAATCGATTTTCGGTCTGTTCATAGCATTCCAGTTCTTCTGGATATTCAATTCCCTGTTCCTGGGATTGCTTGCTGCTGCATTCCTGTTCTTCATACCATTCTACAAGGAAAAGGACATCACAAACACAATGATATTCGCGATACTTATGATAGCCGCCCTCTACATGGCATTCAACGCTCCAGGGGCTTCAGGACTTGGTCTTGATATGGGAGGTCCTCTTTTCGCCCCATGGACATGGAATACCAATGCGATTATTTTCATTACCGTGTGGGTCATATCCATGCTGGTTGGTTTGACAAGTCCCATTGAATCTAGGAAATCGGTAGGTGTTTTGATGATACTCGTTTCTTTCTTCATTTTCGCTACAGGTCCAGGATTGCAGGAAACGGGGTCGGCTTTTTTCGGTCAGTGGTGGCCCACTGTTTATAGTACAAGTTCAGAAATTTTCGGACCTTTGGGAGATATTTTTTCTGGGATCATAAACACATTCTCCACCGGATTAAGGATGATAACAAATCCACAGGAGTTTGCACAGGACATAATAAGCGGGGTTTATGTAAGGGATCCAGAAACGGGGATTGCCGGAGCTTATGGGGTTGAAATAGAGTCCCTGAGAACTACGCCAATATACGTGGAACAGCCGTTCAATGTCATCATGAAAATTAGCAACAAGGGAGCCTATCCCGCCAAAAATATCAAGGCATCTATTTCACTTGGTGAAGGAGCTCCTACACAGACTGAAAGCATTAAAACAGAGATATTCAGAAGCTTTACGGAGAGGGTTAAAGCCAAGGCAATCACATATCTAGAGAAGGATGGAACAACGGAATTCGAATCCGTACTCATAGATATCGCCCAAGATAAAGAAAAGGGCATAGAATCATTTTCCCAGTATATCGAGAGCTTGAAGGATGATCTTATTGATAAAGGAACCGAGGCTATGGATGATTTAAAAAAGGCCTTGGATGAACTGGACGAAACAAAAGTGAAAGACTACGTTAAAAACAAAATGAGTTCTGTAAAAAGCAGTTTAGAAGAAATTAGCCAAGAAGTCAGGAATGCTAACCCAGAAATTGGCAATATAATAAACCGTTTGGACAAAACAGAATACACGTCCACCGACGTAAAGAATACGTTAGATAATCTTAAGAACCTTGCCAAAGATGAGAGTTTGCCCCCAGATGCAAAGACCACAATAGAGAATGCCATAAGAACCGTGAGGGGGTGCAAAATAATTGTTTGGTTGGATAAACAGAGAGTAGAAACCCTTGTGAATGATGTAAAGAGCAAGCTGAGTAGCGTTAAAATAGTCTCGCTCAAAAAGGATGTTAATCTTGATAGATATGTGGAGAACGTGAAAATCTACGGAGAAGAACTGGAAAACCACTTATTAGACGTAAAGGAATCGACTACCGTCCTCTATGATGAGCTGGAGATAAAGTTCATAGTGGAGGAACTTGCAAGTGATGTGAAAGATATAGTTTACCCGCCGGGGATTATAAAAACCCCGCTAGAGACTCTGGAACTGGTAAAAACAGTTGGTCTGGAGCTTGCATGGGAAGCCCTGACCATCGGTGGCACGCTAAAAAGCATCGTGCACGAAACAAAAACCATACTGAAAATCCCTGTTCCCTGGACAAAGGATGTGGAAAGCAAAATAAGTGAAATGGAGACGGACACGTCAACTGCCCTCAATTTGGCAAACACAATAAAACAGAAGGCTGATAACATTGGTGACGGAACGCTGAAATCCAACTCAAAGGAGATAGTTGGGAAATTGGAGGATATCAAAGATGTGCTTGAATCCAAAAAAATACAGAAAAAATTGGATGAGATAGAAAGTTTAAGAAGGGATATTGAGGATTTGAAGAAAGATATTGAGGATTTGAAGAAAGACAGGGAGAAGGCGGAAGAGAGACTCAGGAATTTAGAGAGTAAAGAAAACGATGAGATTAAAGGTGTTGGCGATGCAATTGATTGGTTATTGGTGAAGGGAGAAATTCTTTTGACTGAAGCAGGTCTGGAAGATATAGATACGAAAATAGAAGTGAAGAGGGAGACAATTGTAACCAAGACCACTCAAATCAAGGAACTAATAGATGGAACACACGACGATCCGGACAGTGGAATAAATGATATAATCGACAGGGAAATTGTCGAGAGGATAAACGGCAAGGGCGATAATGATATAATGGGTCATATAGACAAAATGCAGACCAAGACAGAGGAATTGAAAGATGAATGGGTAAGGGAGAAAAAGGATATAACATCACTTGTGGATCTTGGAAAAAGTCTTGATGAGCTGGAGGGGGAGGTAAAAGGTATAAATGAAGGGATTTTAAGCATTCTGATAAGCGAGGTGAAAAAGGGTGTTTCAACAATGACAGAAAAGGTTAAATCGCTTCTTGAAGGGGTAACAGATCCTGCAGAAACGTTATGGGGAAGGATCAAGACCGGTATNNAAGACCGGTATTAGCAATGCTTACAACGACATCAAGGATGACTCACTGCTCGATATGGTTAAAAAGGTTGATAACATTGTCGAGAAAATCAGTGGTTTCGTAAACAATGTAAATGATAAACTAAAAACTGCAGGAATTGACGTAAGCAAACTCTTGGACGAGACCACACCGGACATGATAGATGAACTGGGATTCGAAGAGAAAGAACATTACAGCTGTTCGGGTGACATTTGTTATCAGAGGATCAAGGAGATGCCAAAATCAGATATAAAACAGCTGATATTCGAAAGTAAAGGTATAACATGTGATGGTGTAAAGGCATACGATCTGAGGGAGAAGTTCATACCCTTCAACGGAACAGTGAGGTATGATTATGAAATAGACTCGCAATTGCAGATTGAAGTTATCAGCACCAATGAATGGAACAGGTTAGCCAGGGAAAACAGGCTGCAAACACAGGCGAAGAAGCCATCGACCTTCAGCAATGCCCCCGTCAAGCTTAATGTAGACACACTGGAACAGCCATTTAAGGAGGGGATCGGATTCCATATAGCTCTGCAACTGATCCCTGCCAACGAGAAGGATTCAAAGATAGAGGAACCTGTAACCGTAACAATGGATGTTCCAAAAGATTTCGGACAAAGTGTCTGTACTCCATCGCCAAATCCCGAGGAAGGTGAAGAAGGTTACGTGTGGCATGGT